>NZ_CP108520.1 GCF_035989885.1 Streptomyces sp. NBC_01232 | reverse complement strand
CTGCGGAGACACGACGCGGAGTGACTGCGTCACTCCCAAGGGGGCTGCGTCGCTGCGCGACGCCGGGCGGAGTGTGGCCCGATGGGCCGTCACCTGCGGTGACGGCGGGGTGGTCCCGGTTGTTCGGGGACTACGGGTCCGCGGTGGCCGGCTGGCAACGGAGGGAGGGCCTGCCGCGGGGTTCTTCGGCTTAATTGCAGCAGGTCAGAAGGGATTTGATGGGGCGTCAGGTCGTCTGTAACGGTGTCTCAGGGCCGGATATCGGGGTGTGGCCCCTGCGGGGCCGAGGGCTTACCGCTCGCGCTGCGCGCTCCCTCTCAGTAGCAGTATGCACACGGTCCCGCGGAGTGTCCACCCCGCCGGCCCCTCCCCCGACACGCTACAGAACGTAACAACGACCCCGGACCAGCACCAGCGAATGGTCTACACCAGAAAGATCGCCAACAAAAGGGAAACCACCAATTCCCGACCCACACAAACCGACCCAACGTCAAATACCAAAACCGAAACACCCCCCTGACCGAATACCAAAAGCGCAACCCCTCAACCCCCCATCCACATACCAAAAATGCACGCCATCTGAACCGTCTTCACAAGCAACGTCTACACACAGCTGCGCTCCCGGCCGGTTTGGCGAGAGCGCAGTGAGAAGCAGCAGGGAGGGTCAGCGAGCTCGACCGATGTACGTCATTTCATTAGCGCCAGACGACAATGATATTCGCAGGCACCGTTTCGGGTGACCCCTTCTTGTTGTAGCGAATAGTCCACGGCTTTTCTTGGTGGACTGTTGGCGCGCCAATAGCGTAGCCTTGGATATCGGTTTCCCCTTTGCCCGAATATGTGCAATCCCAATTGACGCGCATGTCTGCAATTACGTCACTCGTGCCCGGAATTGGAGAGCAGTGGAGAGTGGATTTGCTGTAGGGGTCGTGAATCTCGAGCGCCCAGGGCAGCAGGTTGGGGTTCGGCTCACGGGAAGGAGCCGTGATCGTGGCGTTGGCGAGGATCGTCACCTCTGGCTCCCAGGGAGACTTCAGGCATGCGACATCATTGCTGCTCCCATAGCTTGGCCAGCAAGGGTCGTATAGGTCATTGCCGGCCGAACACTTGAGGGCTTGCGGATCGCCTGAATCGAGAGAGCGAATTCCGCATTCCGAAAATAGCCGACGCTCGATCACGCGGTAGGATTTTTGCAGTTCGTATTGAGCGAACGGCCGGACCAGCTTTTCAATAGTGAGTTGGGGGCGGGGGCTAGGCTTGTCCTCGAGCCATCCGGTGACCAGGGCAACGATGATCCCACTGATCACGGCGCCGAGGAGGCCGAGAAGCCACACCCAGAGATGCTGCCACCAGCGCTTGCCCTGCAGGATTTCCGATGGTGAGTCAGCCATGCGAAGCAGCATGGCGCTTGTGCGGCGGCTCTTTCGGGATCGCTCGCGTTGTCGAGATGTTGTTCGACTGATGTTCCGATCCTGCGAGAGATCGCAGGCGGCTCCTGTCTCGTCTGTACCGCAGCAGATACAGCTTGCGATGATCATGCTCCGTTCGGGTGACTATCGCCTTCACACGCGCTTGAAGTTATATAACTTCAGCTAGGGTTGTCTCAACGGGCGGCCGGACAGGCCGCCGGTTCGGTCCCCTTGGGAGGTTCGAATGTCTGCTCTGACGTCCGGCACGGCGGCGGTCATCCCCAGCAGTGCCGAGCGGCTGATCCGCACGGCCGAGGAGAACGACTGGCAGGCCTCCGCCCTGTTCGGCGCGGCCGGCTCGAAGGGCCGGACCGCGGACGCATGGGTCGTTGGGCTGGAGGCGTACACCACCGCAGGGGAGGTGTCCCTGCTCCTGTACTGGGAGCGTGGTCCCAAGGGTTTCCGGTACGTGGCCAAGGAGAGCAAGGGTGTACGGGACGGTGCGCAGCTGACGGACATGCAGTTCAAGGCTGTGAAGGCTCTGGTGGAGGAGTCGGAGGTGACGGACCCGTTTGAGTACGGCGAGTGCGGGTGTGAGGACCCTTCCGAGCTGGGGTGGGGTGTGGAGCCGCGGGTGTGCATCGAGCACGCTTACTGCCCGGCGCGGTTCGACGCGCGGTGTGGGTGGGGCTCGGAGGTGACTCGGAATCGTGATCTTGCAGGGTGGGGCGAGGACGGGGGTACCGGTGGCCAGTACAGCCTCCGGGTGGAGCCTGTCGAGGGTCAGGTGGAGCTCACGCTGGCGGACGTGATCCCCGCCGAGGTGCGGACCGCGGTCATCCCGGGGATGCCGGAACCTGTCGACGTCGGCGACTGCTGCGTCCCGGTGGCGGACGGCTTCAACGGCTTCTGTGACGCGTACGGGGTCCGCCTGTACCTCGTGGGCACCCGTCGGGACGGCCGGCTCATGTGCGCCGAACACGCCGCGCAGCGCGCCGGAGTCCCGGTCAGCACACTGCCCGTGCTCGCCATGGATGCCGAGGAGCAGCAGTACGCCGCGGACTGCATCGAGGACAACAGGCAGCACCGGGTGCTGCGCGGTGCCGAGGAGTGGGCGGAGGCGCACGAGGAGGAGGGCCGTACGATCTCGCACGCGTTCGAGGGGTGGGCGGAGAAGAACTGGACGGGTGACGACTACGCCGCGGCGTACGTCGCGTGGCTGCACACCACCGGCCACGCCGCGGAGCCCGTCCACGCGTGGGCGGTCACGGGGCCGGTTGACCGGGTGCAGCAGGCCGAGGTGCGGCTAGAGGCCGCGCGCGGACAGCTGGCGACCGCGCAGGCCCTGCACGTCTCCGCGCAGCGCTACGGCGGAGAGACCGCGATGCGCGAGGCTTTGGAGCGGCTGCACACCGCGCACGCCATGGTTGCGGCCGCGGCCGCGGACCACGCTGCGGAGGAGGCGGTGCGTGCGGAGGAGGAGTCCGTGCTGGACGCTCCGCCCGCCGTGGCCACGACGTCCGGGGCGAGCGACCGACACAGCTTCGGTCTGCCCACCGGTGAACTCGGCGGCCGCATCGTGCACGTCGACGGACACGTGGCCGGACGCGTCCGCGAGTCGGGACGCCACTGGTACGCGATCACCCCCGGACGGGACGCTCGGCCGGCCGAGCATGCGGACCGGGATTCCGCGGCCGCCCACCTCGTACGGTGCGCGGACCAGCGCGCTACCGAGACTCGTCACCGCGTCCGGGCAGAGCGCGCCGCGGCCGCCGCCCACCACCCGGACGCGGTACCCGCGGCACCGTGCGCGGTCGGCATCGCGCCCGTGACGGTCCCGGAGCGTCACCAGGGCCGGACCGTCGCCGAGTGGAAGGACGTAGCGGACGGACACGCGTTGCGTGCCGTGCGCGCCGGACGGGCCGTCCAGGCCGCGCGAGTCGCGCTTGAGGGGCCGGCCGTCCGGTGGACCGACACCCCCGAGACCACCACCCCCGGGTGGGCCGCGCCGCTCCTCCCCCGGATCCGGGACCTCGCCCGGACCGCCCTGCGCCGCGGCGCAGTGGCTCAGGAGCTGTGGATGCGCATCGGGTGGGAGGCGAGCGACGCCGCCGAGGCCGGCGCGGCCCTCCCCGCCCGCCGCGCGGCGGAACTCGCCCACCGCGCCGCCCTCCTGGCGGACGCGTGCGAGCACGCCGCCGCCGAGGCCGAGGCCTTGGCCACACCCCCGCCCCTGCGGCCAGTCCCTAAAAAACCGAGAAGTTATAGAAGTTCGTTCGCCCCGTGTTCGGTTGCGTCGGGTGCCTCGGCAGGGGTGGGGCGTCGCCGCCCCGGTGCCGCCCCTGGCCACCCGACCTCGCTCCGCATTTCCGAAGGACGTCAAAACCGAGAAGTTATATAAGTTAGGGGGTAGGGTGGGGGCGTGGGCCTGATACGGTCCGCGCCCGAGACGAGAGGCGACGCCCGCATGGCCACCGCACCCCGCCAGGTCCCCAAGGTCTACCCTGCCGGTACCGGCAGGCCCACCGACCGGACACTCACCGACGAGAAGGTCGTCCGCACGGTGAACGTGGCCGGCACCGTGTGGGACGCGGGCAAGAAACGCGCCGGCCAGGACGAAGTCTCGATCTCCCACGCCGTCGGCCTGTTCCTCGAGGCCTACACCGCCGGCCTCCTCGACCTCGACACCATCACCGCGCAGCTCGACGCACTCGCCGCCGGCAAGGACCCTGCAGCCGTATCCAGCGTCGGCGCATGGACGCAGGACGCACCCTCCGCTCTCGCCGCGCCCGGCTGGAGCAGCACGGACGACGTCCCGAACGCCTTCGACATCCTCGACGCCAAAGACAGGCCCTGACCTGCACACTCGTACGCCCCGCCATGTCGGTTCGGCAAGCAGCCCCGTGAGCTACACGCGCCGCCCGCTGGGCAGCGGTCCGACGACACGGGGGGCGGCGCGTCCTCGAGGGCGGCGTGGCTCGCCGCGTACGAATCGACTTCAAGCACCAGGCCGTCGTCGGCGACAGCCCGCCCGTGCAAACGCTGTGGGGCCGACGCACGTTAGCGCCGACGGACAGCGATCACGACGCCGAAAGCCGCAGCCAGAGCCCCGGCCACCGTCGCGATCGGCCCGGTCAGCGACGGGGCCACACACACGTAGCCGGCCATTCCGAGGACCAGTGCGCCGACGATGACCAGGCACAGCGTCACGAGCGGATCCGTGGCCGGCTGCTGCGGCCGCGGGGGCTGCTGCGGGATCTGGGGCTGCGGGTCGGTAGCGGTGGGCATGAGGATCCCTCTCGAAAGAGCCGCCGCGGACGGTCCGCGGCACATGGCGCTGCACACCTCTCCGGCGGTGGCAGTCTGCGCACGCCGGTGGGGTTAGCGGCGCAACCCCAAACTGCGCACGGCCGATGGGCCCATTCAATAGTTGGCGGTCAGCCGCCGGGCAGGCAGCCCGAGCCGCCTGAGACATCGTTTCTGGGTGCAGGGACATCCTGTGTCTCTCGCCGGTCTGGCTGCCGGGCTTCGGGCAAGGAATGGTCGGCAGTCAGACCACGAACGGAACAGAGGCTCTCGCAGACAGATTGAAGGCCCTACGGAAGTTTGGCGCATGGGGCTACCCTCCCCGCACTGGACTTCCAGAATTTCCCGTTGCCATCGTAGTAGGCGGTTGCGGTCACATTATTCAGAACCTCGGCAGGGGTTCCCCTTGGCCAGCATGTTTCATAGTTTGCCTGCGCTCCTTTGAACTCGACACCCAAGAGGGCATGCTCAAGGTTCGCGCTTTGAAAACGTGTGCCCTCGACAAATGCGCCTCGCAATGAAGCCGCCCGCAGGTCAGCCCCAATGAAGTCCGCCCCCCTAAGGTCGGCACCATCTAGATTTGCGCCACGTAGGTTCGCATCGCGGAAAATTCCGCCAGCAAGGTCTGCCTGTCTAAAGTCGGCGCCAGCGAGATCCTTACCGGCGAAACTGATTCCTTTGGTGGAATGGTCGCCGGGGACGAATCCATGAAGGGTCTGGGTTAGCTGCACGCTGGCACGCCATGACTGCTCTGCCTGAGTCTCGGCCATGGAACTCTGCAAGAATAGCTGAGACAGTCCTACTGCAAATCCGGTGACAAGGCCGCCTCCCAAACCTGCCAGCACGCCACTCTTGGCGCTATGGTGCGGTGCCCCGTTCGCCAGTTTCCATGCGACACAAACAAAAGCGACACCCAGGACGACAAGGAGGGCTACCAAGGCCCACTGCCACGGCGAAATTGACGTCATGTCAGTGAGCTTCGCACTGCACCGGCGGCGTGATTGTTTACCAGGCCGAGGATCGCAATACTCACCCCCGATCAGCGGGTCGGGGTGGCGACCACGGCGGCTGCATCGCGGGCGCCCTCCCACCCACTTGAATGCCAGCACCGGGGTTTGGTACCTCGCATGCGCAGAGGTCGCGCGCGGCCGCGCGTAAGGCGGCCCCCGGGCAACTGCCCCTGGTGCCCGCGCAGGACACTGTCCTGGTGAACACTCGACGCGCCCTGGGCACAGGCCCCCGCGCCTCCGCCGCCTCCCCCGAATCCCGCAGGGCCCGCCTTGCCGCCGAGGGCACCGAGCCAGCTCCCCCGGCAGAGTCCGCCCCCGAGCCCCAGTCCGTACCCGGCCGCCGCACACTCGGCGAAGGCCCCACACACCACTGACCAGTTCGCGCCTCGGCATGGGGGCGGCCCGGTGGTACTGCCCCCGGAATCCCGGGCACCGGGCCTCACCCACGCACGCCATATCGGCGCGGGCTGCCCCCGACCCTAAGGCTGTCTGAGGCGTGAAATCTACGCCTGAGAGTCAGGCGCAAGCTGTGCTCCATCGGGCAATCGCAAGACGATCGGATCCCTATCGTTGAGGTGCGTGTCACCTCGGACCACAACCGTGTCGCAAAAGATCTCTTCGAGAGTCTTCGCATCCTGCGGATGGACCGCCCCGTGCCCGGAGATCACCGCACGCAGAAACCAACCTGGGCCATCTGCTCCTACGAAGCGCACCTGCTGCATGCCACGCGCTCCGTCGGGTAGTTCGATGAGGACGTTCGCCCGCAGCTCCCGCCCGAGAGCGCCGAAGACTTCGTCGGCCGTACCGCCGGCCTGGATGATCCCCGCCCGGATTTCCTCGCGAATCGCGTCCCAGATGCCTCGCCCCGAGGCAGCAAAGGCCTGGAGCTGGATCGCGCTGTCCTTCACGATGAGCGTGACCGCGACAATGTCGTCGCCTGCGACTTCTACCCGCAGCGCCTTGCCCTCGCCTGCTTCGGCAGGAACGATCAGACCTCCGAGGTCTACGCCTCCCTGCAATGCCCATGCCATGGAAACTTCGGAGACGTCCCATGGGCCCTCAGGTCGCAGCGGGTACAGCAAGGCCGCGCCGTTCCGGGCCGCGGCAGGGTTGTCCAAGAAGGGGTTGGACAAGGGTTGGACAGTTTCCTGGGCCTCTTGGAGTGGAGCCGCCAGATCATCCGATGCCGTGTCAGGGCTCGGTCCAGACCTGTCCTGGGGGCTGGCTTCAGCGGTGGGCTCATGGGCAGGCCCGTCGGCGTCGGGATCGAGGTCGGTCTCGATCAGTACGTCGTCTTCAAGGCCTTCGGCCGCGATGTGCTCCAGGCGGATGTCGAAGTCGGTGTCGTCGACGCTGATGCCGGTCTGCTGGACGAAGATCAGTGTGTCCTGTGGAACGACCAGGTCTCGCGCCTCATGTTCCAGACGATTGATCTCGTCCTGCGCGGTCAGTGCCTCCGCCATCCAGAACTCCTGCTGCTCTTCCGCCGTCATCCGACGGTTCCTCGCCCGCTCCTGCTGGACGGTGACCCGGCTGAGGCGCTCCCTCGCCTGGCTGAGCTGCCGCTCGATCCGCACCCGTTCCCGTTCCCCGGCCTGTTGCAGCTGGAGTTGTGTGTTCTCCAGCCGGCTCTGCGTATACGCGAGCATCGGCCGTAGCTCCGCGAGATGCTTCTCCGCGTTCGCCGCCACACCCTGGTACTTGATGACCTGCTGCAGGGCATCGTCACGCCGCTGGTGCTGACGCACCAAACCCACACCCGTAGGGGTCCCACGCCGTTCTCGGTCGGCCACAGCCCATAGTTCGCTTGCTCGTACCGCCTTCACATTCCGGGCCGCCCCCGGCACCGTGTACGCCTCGACAAGCTTCCCCAGCAGCGGCTGGGGGATTAGTTGCGCCCCGTTGAGGTAGTTCCCCCAGGTCGAACTGCTCTTGCCGAACCTGTCCGACAACTCCCGGACCGTCGCCCCCCGGGTCAACCGGACGAGGAACCCCGCCAGATCGCCAGCCGCTGTGCCCTCTTTGATCTCCCTCTTCGGAGACATCCCACCCCTCCCTGACCACCCTGTCCAGCCATGACCACGCGTTGTCCAACCCGCTACCCCCTACCACCAGGCACAACGCGAACTACCCGCCCAACACGCTCCCGTGCTCGGCGAACCTCTCCCCCAACACCACGGCAAACCACCCAGGGAGACCGCCATGACGCTGTCCACGCTTTCCGGCTTCCTCAGCCACGACGTACTGGGCAACATCCTCTCCGCTCTTCTCATTGCAGGAGCCGGATACACAGCCAAGAAGATCCGGGCCAAGGCCCGCAACCAGAAGAGCCAGACTGACCACCCCACCCTCTGAAATCCCGGAACGCTGCGCCTACCGAAGCGAACACGCCGCGCCGAGCCCGAATCGCTTACAGACTGGAGGTGTCGCTCTCCGGTTCCAGTATTCCGTTCGAGCCCGTTCGAAGGATGGCGGGAGGGGGCTCCAGTTACTCGTTGGGGCCGTCGGCGGCCGGGCTCGCGCATGGCTGCCCGGTTGCACGGTCAGAGCTTCTGAACGGGTAGTAACCGGATCGCCCCCCGCCGCACGTGACCTATCGGCCGTCACCGTCGATACGCCCCTGTATCCCTCTCTGCGGGCCTGACAAGCGATCACACGGCTGGGGTGCCTGGACGGTGGGGTTCGTCGCCGGACCAGGCGCCTAGGCCCCGCGCCGGCGCGCTAGGGATCCAAGGTCTCGCCCGGCACCTGAACGGGCGCCGGGCGGGTCTTGAAAGTTTGACCTGGCCTAAGAAGCCAGGGCGGCCTTCGCTGCCTCGTACAGGGTGTTCGGGCTCGACAGCGACCACGGGGCCGCCGGCTGCTCCGGGGCATCGGCGGTGACGTCCGGCACGGGGCCGTCAGGAATGGGCTCGTCCTCGAAATGATTGGGGGCGAACGGGTCCTCCTCGTCCGGGCAGGCGTCGGCCTCTGGGGGGTCCTGGTCGTGGGCGGGGCGGAGCGGGCCAGGGACAACCGGCCGGGCTGCAGCGGCGTCCAGAGCGGCGAACTGCTCGGCGAGTTCGGCGCGCAGGCGGGCGGTTTCCTCGGCCTCGGCGACTGCGGCGGCTTCCCGGGCTGCACGGCGGGCGGCGGCCTCCTCCCGGCGCGCGTCCTCCTCTAGGGCCTCCCCGTGCGCCTGCTCCCTTTCGTCCGCCAACTGCCGGGCCCGGAGCTCCGCCGCGGCGGCAGCGCGAACCTGCTGCTCGGCGAGGAGCTGCGCGGCCTTCGCCTGGGCGATCCGCTCCGCGGCTCGGTACTGGCAGGTGTTGCACTCCTCGCCGGTGTTGAGGAACACGCCGGCCTCACAGTTCGGGTGGTCGCACTCGTGGGTGGTGAGCAGCGCGGCGAGGTAGCCGACCGGTCGGGCGATCCGATCCCGGTCCTTGTAGCCGGCGCTTGAACGGAGAGGGCCCCCGGCCTGGTGCCACCCGATGCTCAGCCGGAGCGCGGCGTGCTCGGGGCGGCGCGGGTACATCGCGTACGGCCCTGAGCGGGCGTCCGCGTAGTGCCCCAGGAACTCCCGTACCGCGCGGCGCAGGGTGGAGATGCGGGCGGCCGGGGAGGTCAGCACCCCGAGGGCGTCGAGCATCGCGTACACCTCGTCCTCACCGGCCACCGGCTTCAGCTCCGAGACCTGAAGCGGGCCCTTCGCTGCCCGCTTGTTCGGCTTCGCCGCCGCGGCGCCGGCCTCCTCCCCCTTCTCCGTTGCTGCTGACTCCGAGGAGTCGGCGGCGGAGCCGCCCGCAGCGGTCGGACTTTCAGGCGCCGCGCCGGCACGCGCACCCGCACGCGTAAAACCCCCCGCACTGTGGCCTCCGGCCGACCCCACCGGTTGTGCAGCAGTAGAAGAAGGAGAAGGACAAGAGCAGGACTGCGCCGCCCGTTCTCCCAGGTCATCACCAGAGTCCTGGTCGGAATTCCGACCAGCCTGGTCAGAATTCCGACCAGGCTGGTCGGAATTCCGACCAGCGTCCTGCTGGTCGGAATTCCGACCAGCAGCCTTGGCGGCCGCACGGGAGGCGTCCCGCTCCGCCGCTTCGAGGGCCGCCTGCTCGGCCTTTGGCCGGATGGAAGCGAGCTTCTCCTCCGTGTTGGGCCACCGCGGCTTGAAGGCGTTCGCGGGCTGGTCATGGATCTTGATTCGCAGTGGGCGGCCCTGGGCCTTCCCCCCGGAGGACGTGGTGACCGGACCACCCTCGGGAGTGGTGATCAGCCCGACCGCCGACAGGCACCGCAGCAGCTCCCGGATCCGGCTGAGGCTCGACGGCTTGCCGTTCGGGCCGGGGATGAGCTGGCACAGCTCGGCGAGGGTCAGCACGCGGACGCGGTTCTTGACGCCCTTCCCCTCGAACACGAGGGAGCGCAGGATCAGGTACCCGCGAACGTCGGCGTCCCGCAGGTCGTCGCACAGAGCGATCCAGTCGCGGACGTACGTCCCGTAAAACGGGTTGTGGTCAGGGCCGTGCAGCTCGGCGAGCTGTTCAGCGGCGTGCGCCTCGCTCATCGGGAACCTCCGGCAACCAGGAGGCCGGCACACGCGGCGGCGGTGCGGGTAAGGGTGGTGAAGATCAGCGAAGCGGGCGCGGGGGTGAGGCGGTGGCAGCCTGATGTGCAGCTGGCCTGGAAGACGTGCAGGTCAGACACGGGAAAATTCTCCCCTGGTGGGGAGCCGTGGACGGCAGTGTGACCAGATAGGGCCCGGAGATGGTGGCCTCTGGAGGAGAGGCTGCTTATTCTGGGTATCGGTGACCACGCGGGCCTAGGCCCACGGGCATCACCCCCGGCGAGGTCACCTCACCGGACACGACTCGTAGCTGTGGTAGGCGGGCGAGTCGAGCTGTATTGGGGCCGTCTCTGTTGGCGCAGAGGCGGCCTTCAGCGTTTTTAGGGTGCTGCTGTTGATGCGACGACGTCTGGGTGCTGCTGCGCGAGCCCTCGAAGGAGGCGGCTGTAAGCCCGACGCCGTACGCCGCTGGGTTCTGCGAAACCGGTCTCCCATCGGGCCACCTGCACACGGCCGACACCCAGCGCGTCTGCCACCTCAGCCTGAGTGAAACCGGCGGCGCGCCGCAGTGGTCCACGAGCATCTACTGCTGGCAGCCACGTGGCTTGGGACAGCAGGTCCTCGACCGCAGCCAGCGGGTCCTGAGCTGTCGTCACAATCACACCCCCAACATTGAGTAAGCCAAGAAGATACACATCCGCTACGTCTTTGTGGGCATCGATCCCGCGTGTCGTAGGGGTGGGCTGTCATAGCGGGAGGTTGTCGTAGGAGAGTTGGAGCCGGTCAGCCGGCGCAACAGCCCGTAGAAATTCGAGTGGTTGACCAGCAGCGTCGCGAGTGAGGCGATCGAGAGTGAGTACGGCGACGCGCCCGCCGATGCGGAGTTGTGCCGCTTCGGCTTCGGTTGGCATCCGGGCGCTAACTGTCTCGGTGGCGGTTGCGGGTCGGTGGCCAGCTGCTGCGAGCGCGCCGTAGACACCGCCCGTGATCTTTCCTGTGCTGTCCAACCCGGCTTGCTCGGCCAGTGCGGCGGGATACCAGGCGTGCTGGAGTTGGACAACATCAGCGGGACGGATGAGGGCGTGGCGGACGCGGTAGACAAGCCCGTCGCCCTCGGACAGATTCAGCAGCTCTGCCATCTCGGCGTCGGCTAGGACCCGCTCCACGGAGACGAGCTCCATGTGTCCGTCGAGGCCCTGAGCCGCCGTGGCGGTCTCCCAAGGGCCACGCGTACCGCCCGGGGCGAGTATCTGCCCGTACCGGCTGAGTGGGATCTGAACCGGTGTCTGCGAGCGCACCACGGTGCCGGCGCGCTTGGAAGAGAACACGAGTCCCGCGTCCGCGAGTGCCGCGATTGCCTTCGTGACGGTCGCCTTGGACACGCCGTGGGTGGCCATCAACTCCGCGTTCGTCGGCAACTTACTGCCGACGGCGAACTCCCCCGCGCGGATGCGCCGGTGGAGGTCAGCGGAGAGGTCTCCGGAACTGGTCATGAGTGCGTCACCTCCTGGGTCGGCCTGGTTGGCGGCCACAGGGCAACCATATCGCCTAGTCGTTATTGACAACACGGGGCCGCCTGGGCATCCTCATTAATGCCTAGGCAATAACTGGCGGCGGTCGGCATTGACCACCCCTGGTTAGACCCCTGCCTGGGTGCGAGTGCCGGCCTACGGAAGTAGGTGCCCGGCCCGTGCTTACGACACGGGCCGGGCGGCGGGCGCGGGGCTGCAACCCCGCCCCCGCTGTCGGACCAGCCCATATGCGTGTGGATGAGGGGACCGACTTCGTGATGGTTGCAGAGATGGGGCGCTGGTGGCGCCCTCGGCGGGGCGCGTGCCCCGCCATGGTGCGGACGCGGACGGTATTACCGTCCCGGCACTGCATTGCCGGACAGGCTGAACTCCCCCAGACGGCGCCGGAGGCGTTGGGCCTGGGTGGGGATGAGCTGCGGGTCCGGGCGGGCCTGCGGGCGCTGGGAGTAGAGCTGTGAGCGCCGCGGGTGGCATGCCCCCGCTGCCGCCGGGTTGGGTCGCGGCTCGGTCGGGTGACTGGCTGGACCGGCTGTGGGAGTTCCCGGACTTGGCTCCGGCTCCGGCGGTGCGTCGGGAGCGGTCGGGCGGTGCGGCCTGCGTGGGCGTGGACCCGAGGGTGTTCTATCCGGAGCCGTGGGAGATGACGGCCGGCGCGGCTGTGCCCTCGGAGGCGGAGCGGAAGGCGCTGGGGTTCTGCAGCCAGTGCCCGGTCCGTGACTGGTGCCTGGAGCGGGACCTGGCCGACTCCTCCACCCCGTCGAAGGTGCTCGGGGTGCGCGGTGGTATGCGGCAGGCGGACCGGCGGGTGCTGCACGTGAAGGTGTTCGGTAAGCGCGCCCGGAACGGGGCGCAGCAGTGAGCGCCACCGCTGCGGCCGGGAAGGCCGCCCGCTCGAAGAAGCGGAAGAAGAAGCACAGTAAGGGCAAGGGCGGCGCGGCCGCTCCGGCGCAGGCCCTCGTGCAGAGCTCGCGGTGGCGGTGGCTGGCCTACAACGGCACGGCTGCGGTTGCTGGGCACTGCCTGGTGTGGGGGGTGACCGGGGACCCGATGGCGGGCGCCGGGTTCATGGGCCGCGCGATGACCTCGCTGGTGCCGCTTGGCGTCACGGTTGCCGTGGCCGGTGCCGCGTACGGGGGTTGGAGGGCCGGCGGACTGCTGCGCGGCCTGCCGGGCCCGGCAGGTCTGGCCGCCCGTCCGGCGCTCGCTCTCGGCGGGGCGCTGTGGGCGCAGGGCACCGGCCCCCTGATCACGGACGGAATGGCCGCCCTGGCCCCGTGGCCGGTGCTGCTGGCGCCGCTCGCCGTTGCCGGCGCGTTCGGTGCCGTCTGCTGGCTCTACCTGGAGCGGCACGCCGCCAGTTGGACGCGGCCGCTGCGGTGGGCCGCCCGGATCCCGCTCGCCACCGTTGTCCTTTCCTCCGCCCTCTACTCCCCGGGAGCACTGCTGTGACCACGAACCTGATGATTGCCACGGACGTGGTCCTGGCCGCCGGGCCTGTGCTCGGAGGGGTCGGGGTGACCGGCCTCGCCGTGGCGGACGGCTACCTGCTGCTGCTTGGTCTGCGTGGTGCGAAGCGGGTCAAGCTCGACCGCGACAAGGCCGCGTGGATGGGCATCGTGTTCGGGGTGCTGGCCATCGCCACCGGCGGCACCATCGGTCAGCTCGTCCAGGGTGTGGCCACGGTGCCCACCAGCGTCGGCCAGGGGCTCGACTTCGGGGCCTCCGACCTCGCGCCGGCCGCCGTGGCGATCCTCCTCGGCATCACCACCTTTGTCCCGGACTGGAAGAAGCTGGGCTGGCCGGCCGTCTTCGGGATCTGCCTCGGCGCCTCGGCCGCGAGTATCGGGGGCCTGTGGCAGATCGCCAACAACCTGGTGATGATGCTCGCGAACATGCTGGGCGCGCTGTGAGCGCGCTGGGCGAGATCCGGCTGGTGACCTCTGGGTCCCGGGGAGTGCTGGGCATGTGGTGGCGCGGCTCCCTGGTGATGGCCGGGTACGCGTGCCGGTGCGTGGGCCAGGGCTTCGCCCTCGCGTGGAGGACCGCCAGCACCGACTCGGTGGTCGTCCAGGAGAAGAGGGGCCGGATCCGCGCCCAGCGGGTCAAGGCCGCTGAGAAGGCTGAGAAGTCGGGTAAGCCGTCCTCGCTGCCCGATCCGGACGCGCCCATCGAGCTGGACCCCGAGCTGGGCAAGCGCAGCTTCATGGCCGCGCTGGGCTCCGTGGTCCTGGGCGGCGGGCTGGCCGTTGTTGCGGTGGGCACTGCTGGATCGGTGCTTGTGCCGCTGATCCCGGACCTGGCTCCGTGGCGCCCGCTGATCTTCGGCGGGGGATTCCTGATCTGGTCGGCCGCCGCCATCATGCTCGCCCCTCCCCCGACCCCCAAAAATGATCATGATGGGGATTCTGAGGGGGAGAAGCGCGAGGACGACGACCAGGAGCAGCCGCAGGACGCCGAGGCGGCCGCCGTGGACCGGGGTACGGCGCTGCTGCTGCACGTGCTGACCGCCCTGTCCGACGCGGAGTTCACCAAGCGGGCCGGGGTGCACCTGGACGTGGTCCTGGCCTCGGCTGTGACCTGCGAGCTACTCCCGGCAGACACCGAGGTGAGCGCGCTCCGCACCTGGGTGGAGTCCTGCGGCTTGTCCGTGGAATCCAAGTTGGGGATGCGGATCGAGGGCAAGCCGGTCACCCGGGTGGGACTGCGGGTGGATGCGGCGACCAAGGCCCTCGGCATGACCCCCACGGCGCTGCTGAGGGCCCGTTCCGAGGCCGGTGTTCGGCCCACGGGGGAGGCCACCGTGCAGGCCGTGCGGGTGCCCGCTCAGGCGGTCGGGGAGACCCCCGCCGAGGCGGCCGTCGGCACCTCCGCCGAGGCCTCCGTTCCGGCCCCCATCAGCACCCCCGCAACGGCCGTCCTGCGGCTGCTTCCCGGGGGGTTGCTGGACCCCGCCGAGGCCCCTTCCCCGGCGCTCTCCCAGGGGCGGGTCCAAGAGGCCTGATAGACCGGCCTATCGGCCGTCTGACCTGCGGTTCTATCAGTACCCTGACGGGCCCTTACGGCCCCCTGACGGTCCTTCCTATCGGCCGTCGGACCGCAGAACCCCGGCCCCCGAGAGGGGGGCGGAAGCCCAAAAAAAGACACCCGAGGCGACCGACTTTCTTGGCAGTTGGGCGGTCGCCCCGGGGCACCCCATCCATGCGGACAGGAGTCCCCATCATGTCATTGAAGAAGTCCATGCCGATGGCCCCCGGTACCCGGCCTGACCCGAGGCACGAGACGGTCTACAGCAACGGCGGATACGTCCGGCCGCAGCAGCCCAGCAGCACCCCGGGCGCCCAGAACGGGACCAACGGCCGTCTGCCCAGGGACGGCAAGTGATGAGCCGGGCGACGGCGCCCCGCTGCCACGGCCGGCGGATGAAGCACGACCCCAAGGGCCGCCAGTACGTGTGCCCGCGCTGCGGGGGCTGGACCACCCGCCTCCTGACCCTCGTCGCCGGGGGTGCGTGATGGGAGACGCCGAACGCCAGGCCGCCGCGGCCGCCTTGGAGGCCGCCCGCACCCAGGCCGCAGCCGCCGTACAGGCCGCCGATGCCCAGGCCGCCGCTGTCCGGTCCGCGAACGAGGCCGCCGCGGCGATCGCCGCCCAGGCCGCCGCACACCTCGCCCGCTGACCAGGCCAATTCCCGGCGGAAGAGCACCCGCCCGCCACGTGCGGGCGGGCATCGCCACCGCCCCTCTCGCCCTGGGCCGCCACGCAGGCCAGGCCACCGGAAGGACACGAGATGAACCCCATCGACATCGAGGACCTCACGACCGCCGACCTGGCCGCCCTCGCCGCCGACTTCGAGGCCGCCGCCGACCGCGCGGAGGCGGCAGCCAAGGACGGCGAGGCCGCCGCCACCGACCCAGACGAGTCCCCGGCCGCCCGCGCACTCGCCCGCCGCTGCGCCGCCATCGCCCGCCAGCACGCCGCCGACTACCGCGCCGAGGCCGCCGTACTCCGGGGCGGCCACATCCCCAACTCCTGGGTCTGACCCACCCCTCCAACCCCCAGCGGCGGGCCGACACTTTCACCTCTCCGGCCCGCCGCCCCGCTCGCTCCAACCGCTCCGCGATGCTCCCTGGAGGTATCCGTGACGCCCCACCACACGCTGCACGACCTGACCCGGCCGGCCGTGCCACTGGCTCCGCCCGGACCTGCCGCCGCTCCACTTAGGCGGGCCGGTGCTCCGGCTCCGCACCCGACAGGGGAAGATGCCGGGATGAACGAGACGCTGACGCACGGCCAGAACGTGGGCCAGGGGGTGGCCGTGGCCGGGGCCACTCCGGTTACGGCCGGGGCCACTCCGGCCCCACGGCCGGGCGCTCCGGGCGCACTGGAGGCCGCTCCACCCAGGCCTCGCAAGGGTGGCCGGGGTGGGCCGGAGCCGGTCGGCCACCCGGTGGCCGTGGCCCCGGCCAGTGGCCAGGCGGCCCCGGCCACAGTGGCCGCCCCCCAGGCCGGGACCGCAGTGGCTCGCCGCGGCGCCCGGTGGCTCGCCGCCGCCGCTCTGATCGGCATGATCCCGGTCACGATCATCGGGTTCGCCGCGTCCTACACGACCCTGGCGAAGATGGCCGAGGCGGCCGGGTTCGCCACATGGCTGGCCCCGTGGATCCCCATCGGCATCGACGGCGCGATCATCGGATTCCTCGCCCTGGACCTGTACCTGACGGGCCGCCGCATCCCCTGGCCACTCCTGCGGTTCGGCGCCCACGCCATGACCGCAGCCACCGTGGTCATCAATGCCGCCGGCGGCACCGTCGTGAAAGCGGCCGCCGACGGCGCGACGGTGGCAGGCCCAGTACGCGTCCTGTGGCACGCCCTGATGCCGGTCCTGTTCGTCGTCGGCGTCGAGGGCGCACGCCGCCTGATCGTGCACGCCGCGCAGCTCGAGGACGGCACGGCCAGCGACCGGGTCCCGCTGCACCGGTGGGTGCTCTCTCCGGTCCGTACGAGCCGGCTGTACCGGCGGATGCGGCTGGCCGTGGTGCGCAGCTACCCGGAGATGGTGGAGCGCGAGCAGGCGCTGGAGGGCTACCGGGTGTGGCTCACCCAGGAGCTGGACGGGGACCTGTCGAAGGCGACTGAGGTTCAGCTGCTCCCGATGACGATGGCGCCCCGCGGCTACACCGTGGAGGAGGCCCTGGCCCTCCCGGCGAAGTGGAAGGCCGAGGCGGCGGAGCGGGCCCGCGCCGAGGCGGAGCGCGAGCGTGTGGAGGCGGAGCGCCTGCGCCGGCAGGCCAAGGAGGACAGGCTGCGGGAGCTGGAGGACGTCTCCGACATCAAGGTCGCCGAGCATGAGCAGGCGGTCCGGACGGAGACGGCGGCCGCGAACGCGGAGGCCGCGAAGGCGGAGGCGGAGTCGGCGGCACAGGCGGCCAAGGTGGCGGCGGAGCACCGCCGCAGGGCGGCGGAGCGGCAGTCCCTGGCGGAGGCCGAGGCGCTCGAGTCGGCGGAGGCGGCGGCCGCTCGCCGGAAGGCGTCCGAGGACAAGGCGGAGGCGGAGCGGGCCGAGGCGGAGGCGGAGCGACAGCGCGCGGAGAAGGAGAAGGCAGCGGCCGAGGCGGCACGGCAGCGGGCGGCGGCCGCGCGTCACGCGGAGGCCGAGGCGCGGGCACACGCTGACAAGCAGGCTGCGGAGCAGGCGGCCGCCGATGCCGCGCGGGCGGCCGGGGCGGCCCGGTACGAGACGGCCATGGTCGAGGCGCGCGCCCAGCAGGCTGAGGACTATGCCCGGCTGACCCCGCGGGAGCGCTCCGAGCGCCAGGTGGCCCGGATGATCCTCGGCGCAGGGGGCGACCCTGAGGCGGTACCCCTCAGCACGATCATGGACGTGCTGAACGTGAAGCAGACCGCCGCTGGCGACATCCGGAAGGCGGCCGTGGACAAGCTGGACGGCGGCTACCGGCCGACCGAGCTGGAGACCCTGCTGGACGCCCGGGCCTGACCCGGCACATAGCGGTGGGCGGCACCCGAACGCAGGGCCGTCCACCGCCGTCGACCGCGTCAGGTCTGCCCGCCCCACCACCGCTTGCGGGGCTCGGACTCCGCCTCGCCCGGGTCGCCCTGGGCCTGGCCGGGTACGGCCGGCCCGCCCGGTGGGGCGAGCGCAGGCCGCTCCGGGGCGGGGGTCAGGGCTGCCACCGCCCGCTGCAAGTCCGCGATGTGCTCACCGCGCGCCACGAGCTCGCGGCGCAGGTGCTCGGCCTCGGCCTCCGCCAGCTTCTGCCCGTACCGGGCCTCGGCCAGCGCCAGGGCGTGCTCCGCGTTCAACCGAGCCAGCTCCGCCCGCAGAACTGCCGCGTCCTGGCCCTCTCCGTCGGTCGGAGCAGCGGGGCCGGCCGGGGCCGGGGCGGCCTGGTCCGGCGGGGCGGGGGCGTTGAGCCGGAAACCCGCGGCCAGCAGGTCGTCCACCGGGACCATCCAGCCGCGCTCGGGGTCCTGGAAGGAACCGGGCAGGTCACCGGCCTCACGGCGGCGGCGGATCGTGGAGCGGCTGACGCCGCACGCGGCGGCGGCCTCCCGCTGGGTCAGCATCGGGCGCGTCATGTGCACATCCTCTCCGGCCACGCCGCCCCCTCACACCACCACCCCCACCGGGCCTGTCGGACCCCGCCGCGAAACTGTCCCCCACGTGCGCTGCTGATCTATTCCCGCGCGCACCGCAAGCTGGGGGCGGCGGCTACGAAGGGGGAAGGGCTCAGGAGCAGTAGATGACCAGCACCGACACACCGCCGTCGGCCCATGCGGAGCCGGGGCACGCCTCTCCGCCCCGGTGGGGTCAGCTGAACGCCACCACTCCCGCCTGAAAGGCCACGACCAGATCGTCATCGCCAAGCAGGGCGGCTGGGCCCCCACTCCAAGGTCCTCGCCGACTATCTCGAAGTCGTCGACCAATGGGAGGACAACGCCCTGCTCGGCGTGCTGTAGGACGGGCCCGCCGAGCGAGAGGCGGCGTCATCGGCTGCCGCCAGCACCACGGGTGTGCCCCCGCCCGTGCTGCGGGTCCGGGATCCGGAAGAAGGCCTGTCAGTGGAGGCCCTGCTTACACGCGGGGCATGCGTAGCTCTTGCGTTTGTTGCCGTCGACGCAGAGTCCGCAGTTGCTGCAGCGGTGGTCAGTGACGAGCTCGTAAGCGAGGGCAGCACGACCTGTGTGGTGGCTTGTCTCGTTATATGCCCCACAGGTGTCGCAGGACCAGATCCCGGTACGTCCTTGTGAGGCCCAGGCGTGACACACGCAGCATCGGACATACCCAGCGTTCCCACCTGGAGCCACCAGGTCACTGGGGGCATCAGGAGAGTGAGGGGCTCGCACAGCATCCGTATGCCGGGAAACGATCATGCGTATCAGTGCGGACCCATCATCGTCGGCAACAAGTGCGGCCTCGGTCATGTCGGCTACGTCCAGGACCATTTGGCTTCGGAGCCACTCGTCAAGCCAGTTGATGGCGGTTCCCCCCGCGATGAGCATGGTCGAAACGGGGGACGCTCCCGCCCTTGCTTGGGTGGAGACGAACTCCACCAGTTGGGCCAGGGCTGCCTCAACGTGACTGGCTGTTAGCACTGGCGGGACCGGGGGGCTCGCAGTTGCCTCAGCGTCAGCGGTGGTACCGGGGGGCCGACGGGAGGCTGCGCGCAGGGCTTCGATGGCGTTCCACCGCTCACGCCAGGGCTCCAGTCGACGATCTCGCCGCTCGGGCGGCTGCCCTTCTTCGCCGTCGTCGTAGGACAGCAGTGTGCGCACGAGCCAAAGCAGCCGGTTCAGAGAAGAAGGACCACGCCGCCCGGCAAAGATCTCGCTCATCGACGGTGGTGAGATCGCCCATTCCGCGCCGAGCACCCTCACCCCACGTGAGCGGATCAGGCGGTAGGACGGGGCACCGCGCTCGCGTTTCAGCCCAGCAAGCGCCGAGCCGAGCTCCCGTAGCGCCGCCTCGTAGCTGCCATGGCTGGTCCCGTCGTTGCCTGTCACTACCCGCCCCCGTTCGTGCCGTGGGCAGCAGGGTAGGGCCGATGCGGCAGAACAGCACCGAACTCGGCGGAACACGGCGGAACACCACAGTAAGTGTTCCGCACCGTCCGTAGGCTGATCGGATTGCGCCGGGGTTGTTCGATTTATGCAGGTCAGGGCCATGTAGGGGGCCATGGTGCTGGCATGACCGAGATGACACCGCCGCCGGCTGGCCCCGCCCCGGGTGGTTCCGCGCCGGAGCCGCCGTTCCTGTCCCTGCACACCACTGTCGTCCTGCTCACCGCGCTCGTCGTCGGGCTGGTGTTGGGCGGCCTGACCGCCCTGACCGGGGCGCCCATCGCGGGTGCCGTGCTGGCCGGGCTGACCAGTGCCGGCTCCTCGGTGCCAGTGCTGCGCTCCCTGATCGGTGGGCGAAGCCGGTAACCGGCCCGGATCCGCCCGAGAGCCGAGCACTTGGGTTGCCCCCGTTGAGTCCAACGGGGGCAACTGGCGAAGCGCGATGGCGGCCGCCTGGTCTCTCGCAAGTCAGACGGGATGCCCGTTGTTGAACTCTCTTGTTGGGCACCGCAAGTCGGTTCCTGCGCGTCGGTGTCCAGGCGCTTCTGCCCATGAACCGATCGGTTGTTGCACAGCAGGCTCGTACGTGACCGCTGCCGCTCACATGTCCGGGTCCAGCAGAGGCCCTATCTCCGGCGTACGGGGCAGGTCATGGCAGAGCGTCAGACAACGGTCGAATCTGTCGTCACCCCGAATGCGTCGACCCGGCCTGAGGAGTACGACACCGCGACCCGGGCGCGCTCGACCACATCATCTTGCGATGCCCGACTGGTCCGCGGACCTCGAACGCTATGCGGCCCTCATGGATGCACTGCTTGCTGCACACCCCGACCGCCCGGCCCCATGAACACAAAGCGCGAGCCGTGACCGTACCGGCATCCGCGACCGTCCGAGACTGTGTGAAGCACCGCGCCCGGCCCGCCGTTGAGTCGCGGCTGACGCTATCCAGGGCAAAAAACGAGTGTCAGAAAATTCTGACACTCAAGGATCGGCCCTCATGTCCGCGCGAGGCTGGAGGTAAAAACCGGTGTCAGAAAATTCTGACACTCGGGATTCGGTGGCGGTCCGTGTGCGGTCGAGGGTTACGCTGCGGACCGTACACCATGGGCTTTTTTGAGAGGGCGGGTATGACAGGCAAGCGCGTAGCGTCGTACAGCGAGAAGGGCGGGGTGGGGAAAAGCGCGCTGGCTGCCGGCCTGGCCGCAGTAGCCCGCAGACGTGCCTTCGCCGGCAGGCTCGGGACCGTTTACGCGGCGGATCTGGACCCCCGAGGCACCTTCACCTCTGAACTCGGCCTCGATACCGAGGCCCTGCCGTGCAGCCTCAACGACCTTCTGGCGGCTGACCCCAAGGGCGAGAAGGGCCTGGCGGCGGACGTCATGCTGGAGGCTGGGGAAGCCTGGTCGGGTGTCCGTGTGCTGGCCGCAGAGCGGGCACTCGCCAACCGTGAGACGGACCAGTCCACCGCCATTGAGTTCCGGCTGCGGAACGGCCTGGACGGAGTCGTGACCGACGACGACCTTGCGGTGATAGACCTCCCGCCCCGAGCCGGCGGCAAGCTCGTCGTCTCCGGACTGATCGCCGCCACGCATGTCGTCATCCCCGCCACGCTCGACGAGGACGGCCGTGTCGGCGCCCGGGAGGCGCTCGACACAATCCGCCAGGTACAGGAGACCTACAACCCCGGCCTTCAGGTGGTCGGGATCGTGCCCAGCATCGTGCCCGGCGGGAGAAGCACCCTTGGCGACGTGATCGGGAAGTTCCTCGCGGACACCTACGGACCGCTCTACCGCGACGACCTCGCCATCCCGCGCTACTCGATCCGCCAGCAGACCCGCTTCGCCAGGGTGCCGATCACCTCGCAGACGGGCAAAGAGGCGACAGCGCTCAACACTGCATACGACAGCATCCTTACCGCCGCGGGGGTGGCCGAGTGAGCAAGAAGAACCTCGTCGCGCAGGGTCTCGCCAGCCTGGAGGCCGAGACCGCCCAGCGCGCAAGCCGCGTCCCGCGCGCACCCGATGCCAACCGGGACCCGGCCCTGCCTCAGCAGTTCCAGCCCGCCAACGCCCCCGCCGTCGCCCCGGCACTCGTGCCAGCCTCTTTCGAGACGTCCACCCTGGACGGAATGGACGAGGCCAAGCAGGTCGAGACCCTTGAAGCGGCCTACTGGGACGCGGACCGGGCGGAAGTCCGCAGCTTCCAGCTCGCCAAGATGCAGGGCAGCGTCCTCAAGGGAGAACTGCTGCAACTACTGCTCGAACGGCGCGCACATGAGCACCGCGGCCTGACCGTCGGGGACTACGCAGAATCTCTGGGGATCAAGCGGCAGTACGTGTACGACCTGATCGGCGCGGCCCAGGACATTCGGGCCCTGGCCCCGCTCATCGAGGAGACCTCGACCCCCGTGGTGGCCTCTCAGGCCGCCGTCCTGGCCCCCCTGTACAAGGCAGACCCAGAGGCGGCCGGCCTGGTTCTCCAGGCCGCCAAGGACAGCGGCAAGTTGTCCGCCGCATCCCTGACCGAGGCGGCGCGTGACCTCGGGCTGCTGCCTCCCGCAGGGACACCGGCCCCGAAGCCGGCGCCCCCCGCGCCCGTGTCACCCGCCGACGTGGCGGGCCGACTGGCCTTCGCCGACGCCTACAAGGTGCTCGCGCCGAAGCTCATTGAGCAGTTGGTCCAGGAGAACCCTGGCGCAGTACTGGACCAGGTCCAGGCCATCGAGGCGGAGATCATCAAGGTCCAGCGGCGCGTAGACGCCGCCAAGAAGGCGGCCCGCAAGGCCATCGGCGCCGAGGCCTGACCCGGGGCTCACAGCGTAGGCCCCCGCACGAGACGTGTGGGGTGCCTACGTCGGTCGGGTGCCCTTGGCCTACCGCCGCGGTTCGGCGTGGTGTGTGGAGCCGTTCTGTTCGCCGGTTTCCGGGTCGGGCGCGCTCACGTTCAAGGTGAGCTGCCGTCTTGGCGGACCCGGCGGAGTAGACCTTCGAACGGGTCGAAGCCGAGCATCGCGATTTTTCGCTGGCGGGTGGATTCCTTGGGCCGCCACTCCTGGTTCGCTGGGTAGATGAGGGCCAGGGCGGCCGCTGGCGGGTTGTTCATGAAGTCCGCCTTGGGGCAGCCTGCGATGTGGGGGGCATTCCTCCAGGGTGCAGTTGCAGAACCGGCAGAGCATGCCGCGGACGTAGCCGGTCTCGTGGTCGTGGTCGACCATCTCGCCGGGGTAGAGGCCGCAGAGCTGGCAGTCCGGCCCGTAGGCCGCGATGAGCGCTTCGCGCAGGATCCGGATGGAGCGGGTACGGGCCGGCGTTGGTGGCCAGCTGGCGCCGCCGAAGGGGCAGCGGTCTTGGCGGTTCACCTCGGCTGGGTTCCGTTCGGGCCCTGCGGCGCGGACAAGCCAGGTGTACATGGCTGAGCGCCACTCGTGTTCCAGGGGCGCGTGGATCCGCCCGTTCCAGTCTTCCGGGCCCGCGCCCCGGTCGAACCAACTGCAGTGGGCCCGGTGT
This sequence comes from Streptomyces sp. NBC_01232, assembly GCF_035989885.1. Classification (GTDB taxonomy): domain Bacteria; phylum Actinomycetota; class Actinomycetes; order Streptomycetales; family Streptomycetaceae; genus Streptomyces. The sequence goes on along the minus strand of NZ_CP108520.1, from coordinate 61,136 downwards.
TCCCAGCCGTCGAGTCTGGGGGCGGCGCACAGCGGGTGGCCGGCTCGGATGAGGTGGACCCGGCCGTCGTCGCCAGGGATGGCCGTAGTGGTGCCCGGTGGAGCGTCCGCCCCGGTCGGCATGTGGCAGGGGCGGTTCTCCGCTTCGCGTACAAGCCTCTCAACGCGGTCGGCGCCTTGGTGGGCCCAGCGCCAGAGCAGCTGTGCGCGCCGGTACGGAGGCAGGTCGTTCACGGTCGGCATGAGGTGATGGTGAGGCAGGGCACTGACAGTGCCCCCGGGATAGGCCCCGGAGGGCAGGCCGTGGCTTTGGCTGCCGGTCACCGTACGTGGGCGTCGCGGAGGAGGGCTGGCACGTGGACTCCGCCGAACGGGGCCTGCCGCGGCGAGGGGCTCGTGGCCGCTTTTTGGCCGACTGGTCGGTCTCCCCAGGCCTGCATCGACTCTGGACGTGATCCGGGCCTCTTCGCGTTCAACCCTTTGGCCGCCCCGGCCCTGTAGTGGGCACAAGCGCGGCGGCGAGTGCCCCGCATGCGAGCGAGGAGCAGGACAGCATGACGGTTGAGCTGATGGGAATCCTGGCGCCCGCCGTGGTCGCCGTCATCGGTCTGGTGGTCCGATGCCGTCACGGGAGCTCCAGCCACTGGGATGTTTTGCACGAGCTAGCCCGTGGCCGGGTCCGTGCGGGACTGGAGCGGGAACGCCGGGCAACACTGCGGGTGATCCTTGACCGGATGCCTGACAGCACGCCGGCGATGAGGGAAGGTGACCGGCAAGGCGAGGCAGATGCGGGGACCGGGTCAGGGGGAGGAAGTGGGCACTGGTGACGACGTTTTCGGACGGTTCTTCGCCCGCTGGGAGCCTCAGGTGCGCAGGTATCTCATCTGGCTTGAGGGCGACGCGTCCGTGATCGACGACGCTGCTCAGGAGACCATGATCAGTGCCCATCGGTACTGGACGACGGTCTGCGGCCTCGAGAATCCGCGCGCCTGGCTGTTCAAGGTCGCGGGCCAACGTCTTGGTGATGCTCAGGCGGCGCGTCGTAAACTCGGTTTGAGTACGGATCCGCACCTGCTTCCCGACCATTCACGATTCGTGCGGCCGAGCGATCAGTTCGCAGTATGCGATGTCCGCACAGACATCCTGGAATCGGTACGCAAGCTTCCCGTGCAGCAGGCCAGGGCTGTCGCGCTCCAGGCGCAGTACGACCTGCCGCTTGATGAGATCGCCGCCATCATGGGCATCTCGACCGGGTCGGTGAAGACTCACCTGCACCATGCTCGCAAGGCACTCAGAGTGCTGCTCGGCGAGGGCGAGGGAGGTTGATCCATGGGTATCGAAGACCGGCTTCGTGATGCTGCGCGTGCAGTCGAAGACATGTGGAGCGACCCCGAAGGCACCGCGGCGCGTTGCGAGCGGATGAGGGAGAGGCTCAGCGATTCCCAGCACTCGCCGGGTGAATCAGTCCCGTCCGCGAGTAATGCCACGCGCCTGATCGCCGCCTCCCGTCATGCCCTGGCGCAAAGCCCGTCGACAGAGGACATCTTGACGGAGGCGTGGCAGGCGCAAGCGCTTGCCCAGGGAATCGGTGGGGCGCTGGCGGTCACCGGCCCTGCCGGCCTGCGAGACCAGGCACGCGGCCTTTCCGAGGCAGGGGCCAGGGGGTGTGGCGCCATTGATCGGGACGCGGCCGCGTGGGGGACCCTTGCGCCGAGGGCTGCGATGCTAACCGGGGTCTCGGACCCTGCGGGCTCGCTGCAAGCACTGGCTGCGCTGCTCGGTGAGGTCGGCATCGCACTGGTCGGAGTCGCGTTGGCCACCGACGACGAACACGTCTACTGGCAATGCATCGAGTCTATCGACGCGGCCGACGAGGCTTCCGACTGCGTGCGCGGGCTGTTGCGCAGGCTCGCGGTCCTGGACCGTGAAGCAACTGACGCGGGCGCAGGCCGAAATGGAACCCCGTGAATGACGGGGAAGGGGGGCAGTTCCCGGGAGTCGGTGGGGTGCGACCGTGTAGACCGGCCCCAGACCGAACAAGTGGGGCCGGCGCCAGAGGGTCCCGCCCCACGGCGTCCGCGTGCGAGGCGGCCTTTCCGCGGACTCGACCGTGCGGCGCAGTCTCGGGGGCTGGCCCCCGCATCTGACGACTGCATGCGAGGCGCGCGCCGGGCGTGGGTGGCCCTCAGAGCTGGGCGGGGGTCCGCCCGACGCCCTGAAGCAACGCAACCAAGCCTTCGTAACAGGGTCAAGAACGGCTGACGTGCCACCTGACGCCACGACCCGTTCCCCCAATGCCTCGGGGCTGGGGAGCATCCGTCTGCCGGGCGCTTCGCACCCTATTAGGGCTGCCGCGGCTTGATCATGGATCGGTACACGGGTGCGCCGTCCCATGGCTGGGTGAGGCCCACCAGTTGGTAGTCCAGGTGCTCGTACCAGGTGGCGGCCGGCGCCTCAGGGCGGACGGTGAGGGTGACCCGCTCTGCGGTGACTCCGTCGAGCAAGGCGGTATGCAGGGCCCGGCCGACGCCACGGCCGCGCCAGCTGGCGAGCACGGCGAGTTCCATCACGACGAAGGTGCGTTGCCCGTCCTCGCGAGTGAACTCCTTGGGCAGGTCGGTGTCCAGGAATCCGGACCACCATCCGGTGGTGGACGCGAGGGGAAGGCCGTAGGCGAACCCGGTGAGCTCGCCGCCGTCGCGGGCCAGGACCAGCCGGAAGCCGGGCGTCTTGTGCTCGCGCTGGTAGCGCTCCAGGAACTCGGCGACGTCACGCGGTCCCTCGTTGTACGGGGGCTCGGCGAACACGGCTTCATAGACGGGGGCGAGGTCGTCCAGCTCGCGCCCGGCGGTGTCGGTTTCGGTGACGGTGGTGTATTCCACGGGACTCCTCATCGGGTGGGGCGGACACGGTCGAGCTCGCGGCGGGCCACGGCCAGCGATTCCCGCGCCCGCCCCGAGGACACTTCGGTGAGCAGGGCCTCGCCCTGCTCGATGTGGTGCGCTGCCTCGTCGGCGTCTCCCGATCGGGCGAGCGCCCCGGCGAGGCCGGCTCGCTGCAGGGCCTCGTTGCGGGCGTAGGTGGCTTCCTGTCGTTCCAGGGAGCGGCGCAGCCACGACACGGCGGCGCGGTGATGTCCGGCTGCCGTGAACAGTTCGGCCTGCGCCGAGGCGAGTTCGGCGGGGCCGTGGAACAGCGTCCAGTCGGGTGCCGGCCGTGACCCGCGGTCTTTCTCGTACAGGCGGGCTGCGTTCGCCAGCGTGGTGCGGGCCGACGCGGAGTCGCCGAGCATGGCCAGTGCCCGTGCTTCGCGGGTGGCGAGGATGGACAGCAGCGACGGTGGCGCCCACGGCGCGGCGAGCTCGGCGGCCCGTCGGGCGTGGTCCAGCGCGGGCCGGGGCTGTTTCTCCCGCAGCTCCAGCAGCGCCATGGACGCGAGCACCAGGACGCCGAGGGAGTCGTCGCGCAGTTCGGCCGCCGTCTCGCGGGCCTGCGTCCAGTACGACCGGGCGCGCGCATGGTCGCCCGCGTCGAAGGCGAGCCAGCCGACGTGTTCGGCGGTCTCGCCGGAGATGAGCCGCAGCTGACGGCCGATCGTCTCGGGGTAGGACCCGGTATCGATCAGGCGCCGCACGCGAGACAGGTGGGCGGCGGCGAGCGGGCCGACCGTGGCGCCGCCGAACCGGTCGTCGAGCCCGTACAGGGAGGCGAGGCCACGGCGCAGGTCGGTCACGGCGTCCGTGCCGATGCGGGGCGCGTCGTAGGCGGTGGCGGGCGCCGCTCCTATCCCGGTCGCGCCGAGGGCGATGCCGCCCGCGGCGGCCAGGATGGTGCGGCGGTCCTGCATCGGATCGGGCCTCTCGCGGAGTTCGGGGATCGGGTCCAGTACCGCCACGGGCGCGGTGACGGGGTTGCGGCGGTGCTCCGGAACCCGGAAGCCGGCCTGTTCCAGCGGCACGCCGAGCATCGCTTCTAAGACGCGCTGACGGCCCGGCTGCGGGCACGGCGGCTCCGGCGCTCGCCACCGGCGGATCTGCCGGTCGGTGACGTCCTCGCGTTCACCGATGCGGGCCGCGACGGCCGCGTACACGCGGATGAACTGCTTGGGACTGCGCCACCCGAAACCGTCGACCAGGTCCGCGAACGCCCTTGGCTCCTCCGCCGGTTCGGACATGGCGCCCCCTCGCGTTCCGTGGTGTGAGCTCTCCTCGCACGGTAGAGCCACCCGGCCCGGACTTTCAGGCGGACCGGGGCAGAAAAGTCCGCCTGAAAGTCCGGCACACCCCACGCCCCGCCTTGCCTGTCACCGGTTGACTACCCACAGCACATCCCCCGGGAGTGCGTCCTGGGCCTAGCAGCGGGGCGCACTCCCACCCCCTACACCGACAGGCAGGAGGCACGGACGTGATCAGGAACGACACGAACGTGTGGGTGCGGGAGGACGACGACCACCACCTGCTGGGGCGGGAGGTCATCCACCCCGCAACGGAGCGCACCGGCACCGTCGGCACCGTGTTCATCCGCACCTCCAAGGTCACCGGCAAGACGGTCGACCGGATCGCGCACATGCGCCCCATGGACGGCTCGGGACGGGAGTGGACGGCCGACCCCCGCGAGCTGAAACCCCTGCGCCTGTTCGCCCCGGACGTGGCCGCGGGTGTCCGGTGAGCGGGCCCCGGGCGTGGGTCGGCGACCAGGTCAAAGACGCCGCCGGACACGGCGCCATCGTCACAGACGTCCGCGAGAAGGGCCCGGGCCCCGTGCCGGTGTGGGTGCTGCGGCCCATCTACGGCGGCACCTTCCACCAGTGGGAGACCGACGCCCCGGACACCCTCACCGTGATCCGACGCCGTGCCGAGCGGATCACCGACCCCTGAGACCACCCCGCGGTGAGGCTGCTGCCGAAGCGGCCTTCCCCTGACGCTTCGGCACCCCGACCGTGGGGCGTACGACCCCGGCCGGCCACTCGGCCCGGCCGGTACCGCACGACCGAGAGGAGTACCGCCATGGCGAACAACAGCGGGAACAGCGGGAGCAGTGGAGGCAGTGGCAGTGGAGGAGGTGGTGGAGGGAGCCACGGCGGAGGGTCCGCGCCGATCTCCACCCCGCCCCCGCCGCCGCCGTCCAACCCCGACACCAGCACGCCCTCCGGTGGCGGGAAGCACCGGTAACCCATGACCGTCATCGCACACCAGGAGCGCCCCAGCCGTACCGAGCTGGGGCGCTGCCTCATGGAATCGGGTGCTCTCTCCTCCGACTGGGCACCCGCCTTCGCCACCGTCGACCGCGCGGCGTTCCTGCCTCAGGTGATGTGGCCGTTCCTTCCGGCCGAGCAGCTCGGCGAGGTTCCACACTCCCGCGCTGTGACCGTGGACCGGCGCACGGATCCGGCAGCCTGGTACGGATACGCCGACAGTGACCTGTCCGTGGTCACCCAGTGGGACGACGGCGCCCATCGCGGCGACCATCCGGGCACGGTCCCGACCTCGTCCAGCTCCCAACCCTCGGTGGTGTTCCGCCTCCTCGCCGCCCTGGACGCCGACGCCGGGATGCGCGTCCTGGACGCGGGCACCGGCACCGGCGAGACCGCCGCACTCCTGGCCCACCGCTGCGGCGCCGTCAACGTCACCACCATCGACGTGGACCCGGCCGTGTCTGCGGCGGCGCGGGAGCGGCTGTGCACCCTCGGCCTCTACGCCGAGGCGCTCACCGGCGACGCCCTCGCCGGCCACCCCGACCGCGGCCCGTACGACCGGATGCTGTGCACGTTCGGCGTGCGCAGCATCCCGCGCGCATGGGTGGAACAGGTCAGGCCCGGCGGCGTCATCGTCGCCCCATACGGAACGCACTACAGCAGCCGCGACGCCGCCGCCCGCCTCACGGTCCACTCCGACGGCACCGCGTCCGGCCCGTTCGTCACCGCGGTTGAGTTCATGAAGGCCCGGTCGCACCGCACGGTATGGCCGGACGCCGAGAAGTACGTCAAGCAGTGGCCGGGCTCGACCGGCACAGCCGTGCAGCCCGACCAGCTCGCCGACGCCCACCACGCCATCAGCCTCGCCGTGCCCCACGTCGCGCACACCACCCACACCGAACCCGACGGCGCCCCGGCCGCCTGGTGGTACTCCCTCACCGATCGCTCGTGGGCGGCCGTACGGTGGCCGGAGGAGTATGGGCCGGGCATCGTCTACCAGCACGGCCCGCGACGCCTGTGGGACGCCGTAGAAGCCGCCTGCACGTGGTGGGAAGCCCAAGGCAGCCCCGCCCTTGACCGCTTCGGCCTTACGGTGGGCCCGGACGGTGAGACACCATGGCTGGACGCCCCCGGAAACCTGCTGCCCGGGGCTCGCTGGCGATAGGGGAGGAACGTGGACGCCGACAGGGAACCGCTCGCAGCGTGGGCCGACCGCCGCGACCGCCGACGAGAGTCCGACCGGCAGATCACCGGCCGCCGCCGCGTCGAACCCCTGGACCCGGCGGCCCGCGGCCGAGCCGCACACCTCGCCCCTGACGTCCCTCGGGTCCTCCTCGAACTGGACGAGGCATCGGGTGAGTGGGTGCTGGTCGGCGTTGCCGAGAACGCTGATCAGGCCGCCCGTTTCCTCAACGGCTGACTCCAGCTGGCGCGGGTGCGCTGGCAGAAGGACCGAGCGCGGACGGGTCGGCCAGCGGCGGCCCGCGCCAGCCCGGGGACGCGCTGCTGCTGCGTTTACTGGAAGGCCGAGACCTCAAGTTCGGTGCCCCGTCCCCGTCGGCCAGCTGATGGTGCACAGGTGCGGAGGTGCCGAGAGACCGTACAGCCGCCGACCTCGCCGTCGGGGAACCGGGCGCGTACGAGAAGACGCGGGGCGGGGCGCTGCGCGCGGTCGCAGCAGGCGCCCGGCGTGGTACTGCTGGCCGGGTGCCCCCGTACGACGGTCCGCCTGGCCGTGCCCGCAGCTACGGTGGCGGCCTGCCGGCCGCGGTGGTAGGTGTCCTGGCCGTCGTCGGGGTGGCTGCGGCGGTGCTCGGGCAGTGGCGCCCGCGGCACGCCGGGGCGGACCTGGTGTACCCGGCTTGGCCGTCACCACCAGATCTGAATGATCAACCGGAGCAGGTCGAACCCCTGCACCAGTGTGCTGATGATAAGGAATGGCGCCACCATGGCGAGCGTCGCCCACCGGCTCCGGGCCGAAGCTGCTCGCTCTGTGCCTGGTGAGGGCGGATTCCTGCGATCGACCGAGGCATTCGTCAAGGAAGCTCGGAGATCAACCACAGGATCATCTCCATCTACGAGCGCCACGTAGGTCAGGACCTGTCGCCGATGAAACGGTGTGGTCGTAGCAAGTGAGAGCCCCTGGCTTGACACTGAGGCCGGAAGTACGCGCTGCACAGTCGGTTCGGACCGTTCCTGGAGCAGGGCTACGACCGGCACCGTGCATGTGACCTCCACAGGCAACGAACTGAAATGCGTTGGCTCCAGGTCCTTCCGGCCGATGTTTGTCAGCTCGATCTCGATAACGTGAGGCCTCGAGAGGGCTGCACCTGACCATTGGACGCTCAACCCCCCGCTATGAGCTGCGCTGTGGCTCATGAGCGGGCTGACGCGTGCAGACCACCGCAGCCTGCGAAGTGGCCAGATGGCTCGATAGGCGATCCATCCGACCAGGAGAGCTGTCGGGACGGCTAGTACAGCGGCAATGGCACTAACGACGGCCCAGGTGCCTGCGCCGGACTCTTCCCCTGCGAGTATCAACATGGCACCGACTTATACCCTGAAGGGCAGTTGTACAGTCGGGAGTTCTGCCCCAGCGTGCTCAGAGCCTCGGTCCCCTGTTTCCGCAGTCAGCTCCGATTGTCAGACCCTCCCCGTAGCGTTGTCAGTCCTACTCGTAGCGGCTGCGGGGAGCATCAAATGGACGACGACCTTCAGACCGACAGCGACGAAGACCTCTTCCGTAACCCCGTCTACTACGAACCGGCCGGCTGCAACCTCGACCTGGACCGTCCCGACCTCGGCGTCCCGCAGGGCCAAGACCTCTTGAACGTGCTCCTGCGCATGCGAGGACGTGTCCCCGTCGAGAAGCGTGGGCTCATCTGCCCTGACTGCCGGGACCTCCGGGGCCGGCGCGTCCCCATGTACCTCGTCCAGCGTGACGGCGTATTGCTTGCCTCCCACTACCGGAAACCCGGGGAGAAGCCCATCAGCCATGAGTCTGACGAGCATCTCGCCCGCAAGGAACGCGTCGCGAAGGACTCCGAAGATCACGGTTTCCACGCCGACATCGAGTCGCCAGCCGCGGACGGGCACGCGCGCCTCGATGTACGCATCAACGGCGCCGACGGCATCGTCCTGGGCTACGAGCCTCAGCTGAGCCCAGCTCGCGGGATCCGTACACGGGAGGGATTCCGGCGCCGCGACGGTATCCGGTCGGTCTGGGACTTCGCCGACCCCGACCACGCAGCTATCGGCACCGTCCCATACGTCCGCACGCCCAACCTGCCGGCCTCCGTCATCCGTGTGCAGAAGAACCCCATCGCGGTCCAGGACGGCAACTTCGTCCTGGAGGAGGGCAAGTGCAACCAAAATGGCGCGCTCACCCGGTGCCCGGACAAGCCCTACGACCCGGAGAACCCCACCGACGCCGGGTACTGCGGGGGCTGGCACCGTGTCCTCGTGCCAGCCCATCAGTCGAGCACTTACACAGGGGAAGGCGCCCTGACCCTCACCCGGTTCATCGTGGAAGCTGCGGCCGGTGAGCGGATCCCGTTCCAGCGGGGCGGCCACCACGGTTGGCTCCCCGCACAGCAGTGGCAGCAGTACCTCGAGGCGAACGGGCCCGCCCTGGACGACAAAGAGCGCCAGCCATCCGTACGACAGGGGGACCGGCGCGACAGGTGCACCGAGGACCGTCCCGCTTCGGAGGTGCGGGCTGAACCGAAGCAGAGACGTGGCAGCCGCGCGATGGTCCTTGAGTCTCGCCCCAAGGAAACCGAGGCCGCCAGGGTTCCGGTCGACGCGTCGGGTCAAGCCATCCCGCTCTGCCGCTTCGGCTGCGGTCAGCCCGCAAGCCTTCCAGGCCCTGAAGGGCTGCCCGAGCACTTCTCGTGCCGCAGGAAGAACGAGCCGTGATCTATCGGCCACCGCTGACCGCCCCTCACCGAACAGCGTGAGGCTCTTGCCGGTCTGCTCCGCGACGACGAGAGCAAGGCCGCAGCGCGAAAGGCAGCTCAGTCCAAGCCGCCGAAGGGCGGAGAGTTTTCCGCGGAAAATTCGGGCGGCCGGTCTGTGCCGGAGCAGCGCCCCGAACCGGCCGCGCCGACCTGGACCGCCCGACGCGGTCGCCGAGTTCTCCCCCGGGTTCGCGGCGGAGGCTGCCGCGACGGGCGCACTCCCGAATCGGTGATGCTGGCGCTCTGGACGTCCTCCGTCCCACCTGCCAGGGGGCCGTCTCCTAGCGTCGATCGGCCGGGCCGCAGCCCTGGGAACCCCCGTACGCCACTACGGCGGTTCTCGTGTGCCTCGCCCTCGTTCATCTGTGTGGGGACCGGTCTGGGCTCGGGACGAGAGGGCTCTTGACAGGGTCAGCTGCTGCGTATCCCGAATACGACGACGAGCCCCACCACCATGCCGACGAGAGCGATGTAGAGAGTCAGGACGATGCCGGAGCAGGCGGCGCCGCGTCGGAGGCGATCGGTCCAGTGGGCCGCGGTCGGGTGGGGCAGGGCGGCGGAGACGACCCCGGCCAGGAGCGCCAGCAGGAATCCGATGCCGCACAGCAGGACTATAAGCGCCCAATTGGTCATGACATGCCGATCTCGCGGGCCGGCTCCCGTGGGAGACGTCGGCCGTCCAACGTGACGGCCATAGTCTTACTCTACCTAGGGGGCTATGTCTATCTCTATCTAGCTAGGTAGTAGTAGACTGTGGGTATGGGTGAACCGAGAATGACGCTGGCTACGCGAGCGGTGCTCTCCGCGTTCCTGGCCGGACCTGCCGACGAACACTACGGACTCCAGATCGCCGAGGCTGCCGATCTTCCTGGGGGCACGATCTACCCGATCCTGATCCGCCTGGAACAGTGTGGATGGTTGGAGAGCCGCTGGGAGGACATCGACCCTCAGGAGGAAGGGCGCCCGCAGCGCCGCTACTACCGTCTGAGCCAGCAAGGGGCGCAGGCCGCCACTGCGGCGATGACCAAGGCCGGCAGCCGCAAGCGCCGTACCTTTCTTGCAGCGCGCCCTCAGGGCGGCGCCGCGTGATCAAGAGCATCATGGACGTCCTCAGTTCCGGCCCTGCGGCACTGGTTCTTGTCATGGTGGCCTCCGCGATTGCGGGACGGTGGCGAAGGAACCGCCTTACACGCTGCGGGTACGCGGTCTACGTGGGGGGTGAGGGCAGGCGCCTCATTCTTCGGACGACGCACGCAAGTACACCCGCTCAGATTCGCAGGGGGTGGGCGAAGGCGGCACGGAGAGTCGATGTGGCTGTTCGTGAGGCGGACAGAGCTGAGCGACGTATTGCACTGGCCCTTCTCTTCGTGCCTCCGGGGCAGCGTGAGCGATACCGGCAGGAGTGGGTCAGCGAGATGGCACAGCTGAAGCCTGCCGAGGCGGCCGCGTTCGCTCTGCACCTTCTTCAGCTCGCTCCGAGGATGGGCCTTCTGCTGTTGTTCAAGCGGGCATTCGGTCGGAGGGCCGCCTGATGGACCACACGCGGCACAGCTTGGGGATCATGATCGGCGGGGATCAGGACGAAGTCCTCCTGCTGCCGACACCTGGGGAGACCAAGACCATCGATTCCGGGAAATACGCTGGCTGGACAGTTACCTGGCGGCAGGAGGATGGAGAGCTCACACTGCCGGGTCATGTGCCGGTGCGCGGCCACGTGCGGCGCGCCCGCACGGGTCAGGTGCTGGTGCGCGCCCACCGACGGCGCACCCGCACGGCAGAGCAGCGGAGGGTTGCCCTGGCTCTGGCCTTCTTGCCTCCCAGCCAGCGCGGCCGCTACCGCCAGGAGTGGCTGGCAGAGATGAGCGTCATGGCCCCCGCGGAGGCGGCCACGTTCGCGATGCAGCTGCTCCTTTTTGCGCCGAGGATGGGATTCGTCCTCCTCGTCAGCCAGGTGTTCGGCCGCCGCGCTGCGTGATCCACCGGTTGGACGTCAGCCCCCCGATGCCTTGCATCCGGGGGTTTCTGCTGCGGTCTGCCCTCGTTGCTCTGCATGAGGACGGGTCTGTCCATTGGACGGAGGGCGGCGGGTGTACGGGGATCTGTGGGCGTGGGTGGCCGAGGAACCGGGGAAAGCAGCGGCGGCCGCCGTGATGATCGGCATTCCGGCGGCGGGTGCGCTGGCGCAGCAGCGGCAGAAGGACCGGGCCCGCTCTGGGCGGTCCGACGCGTCGGCGCCGCGGCGGGCCGGGGACACGGTGCTGGTGCGCTTTCTGGCCGGCCGAGACATCAAGCCCGGTGACCCCTCCTCGTCGGCCAGTTGGTGGTGCGCGGGGGAGGAGGTGGTGCGCGACCGTACGGCCGCCGACCTCGCCGCCGGAGCCCCGGACGCCCCCGGGAAGCAGCAGCACACGGTGCTGCGCACCATCACGGCCGGCGCCGGACGGTGGTCCTGCTGGCCGGGTGTTGCCCGTGCATCGGTTCGGCTGGTCGTCCCCGCGGCCGTGGTGGCGGGCTGGAGCGGCTGGTGGTCGGTGGCGGCCGCCGGGACCGGTGTCCTGTCCGCCGCCGGGGTCGCGGCCGCGGTGACGGGCCCGGCGGTCCTCGGGTGGTGGCGCCCGCGGCCGGCCGGCGCGGACCTGGTCCACGGTCCGGGGATGTGGGCGGCCCTGCGTCCCGCGCTGGGGGTGGACGAGTCACAGCGCCGGGAGCGGTGGCTGGTGCTGTCCGACGACGTCTCGGTGCCCGGGGCCAGGGTGGTGCTGCGGCTGCCGGCGGGGTGGCCCGGGGGAGAGGCCGGTAAGCGAGCGATTACCGCCGCGGTGACCGATCGGCTCCCCGGTGAATGGTCGGAAAAGTGGCACCGGGCGGACTCCGCGCCTTTCGCTGAGTGGATCCGTAAGGAGCCTCCGCGGAAGGTTCCGACACTTCCGGAATCGGTGGAGTGGAAGGCCAGCAGGGACCCGTATCAGGTGTATGTGGGTCAAGCGGTTCGGGGCTATGACCTGGAGGATGTGGTAATCCGGACCAAGTCCGCGACACCGCATTTCGGTGTGGGTGGCCTGACTGGATCGGGTAAGTCCACGGTCCTCTACCTCGGGGTGGTGCACGCTCGGGAAAACGGGGTGTTGGTGGACATCCTGGATACCAAGCAAAATTCCATGGCGGAAGCCGAGGGCAAGAGCGGCGTTCGTGTTCACAAGACTCCCGCCGAATGCGTGGCGGCGCTCGGTGAATATCTCATGTCGATGATGGCCGCCGAAACCGCCATCGGTAAAACCGGCGATCCCGCCCTAAGGCAATTGCTCGTGCCTCGGCTCATGGTGGCGGACGAGTTGCCCACCATGATGAAAATGGCCCTGATCTGGTGGAAATATCAGATCAAAGGCCGGGGGATCCCTCCGTTCGCAGAGTGGTTCTCCATCGGGCTTCTCCAAGGGCGCTCGGCCGATCACCGATTCGGCGTCGGAGCGCAGCAGTGGGCCAATGCCTATTTCGGGGGAACAATGGAGCGCGCGCAGATCGGATGGAAAGCGCAGCTCGGGTTCTGTGATTCCCCGTCATGGGCTGTCGCGTTTGGTGCGTCCACTCCCATGGTGTCCCCAGACACCACCGTTCCCGGGCGAGGGGTTTTTGCGGATGGGCGAATCAACCCGGAGACAAACGGACTATGGGCGCGTGAATTCCAGCCTGCATACATCGTTCCGGAAGTTTCTACCCGGCTTGATTGGGCGCCGTCTGCGCCGGCCTGGTTCGACGCCGGCGAGCGAGCCCCGTGGATCACTGCCGAGACGCTGAGGACAGCCGAGTCGCTGGCCATCCCGGACTTCCTCGTCGGCGGCCGCCTCGGCCCCGCCCACCCGGTGATGGGTGGGGCTGTTACCCTCCGCCCGAACCGGGCGGTTGGGGTGGTTCCTCCCAGGTCAGGGGCGGTAACAGGGGTTCCGGTAACGGCTGGGGTAACAGGCGGGGTAACCGGCGCAAGCGGGGCTGCTCCGCAGCCGGCGGTGGAGCTGTTCAGCCTCGCCGAGGCATGCGGGGCGGGGCTGCTGCCGTGGGACTACGCCACGGCCAAGGTCTACAAGGGGCGCAGCGCGAAGAAGGGCATTGAGTTCCCTTCCGGGATTCCTGACGGGCGCGTCACCTACTACGCCCGGGACGAGATCGAGGATTGGCTGGAGCGCTGGCAGGCCAGCGCTCAGAGTCGTCCCTAACTCATTTTCGAAAACCGTCCCGAGGGCTTATCGAAAGAGTGGAAAAACGTCAATGGCCACACCTGGAGGGGGCTTAAGTCGTTGCGCGAGCATGTGGAACAGGAAAAAGAAGGAGACTCCGCAGCCACCTCCGGTAAACCCATGGGTATCCGTCGCTGAGTCTCAGAAAGAAACAGCAGCGCATTCGCAGACAAAGAGTGTCGCGCCGCCGTGGGCCATCGTTCAGGAGCGGCCTGCCGGCCTCGCCCGCCTCGGCCCCGTCGCATTTTGGGGCACGGTCGCCCTGGTGGCCTTTGCCGCGGCCCGCAGCATTCTTGCCCCCCACGACCAGGCCCCGCAGGTCGTACCCGCGCCCGGACCGACCGCGGCCGCGTACCCGGACGATGCCGCCCGAGCCCTCGCCGTCCGGGCCGCCCGCGCCTACCTGACCTGGGACGAAGCCAAGCCGGCCGACCGGGCACGGGAACTGTCGGCCGTCCTGGCATCCGGGGTGGACCCGCAGCTGGGGTGGGACAGGCGAGGAGCGCAGACGGCCGGCCTGGTCGTCCCGGGCCCGGTCGTCGTGGGCAAGGACGGCCGCGCCCGGGTCCGGATCGACGCCCAGGTATCCCCGGGGACCGGGCCGGCCCGGTGGGTGGCCCTGGATATCCCCGTCGTGGTGGTCGGCGCGGGGCGGCTGGCGGTGAGCGGCCCGCCCGCGCTCCTCGGCGTCCCCGAGGAACCCGCCGCCGGCCCGGAACCCTCGACGCGGGGTGCTGACCTGGCGTTCTCCACGGCGACGAGGAGCGCAGTCGATGGCTTCTTCCGGGCGTGGGCGGCGGGTGGGGCCGCCCAGGCCGCAGCCCCCGGCACGGTCGTGCCGGCCCTCCCGGGTGGAGTCGAGCTGCGGGCAGTTCAGGGGTGGGAGGCCGCCCCCGGCTCGGGATCGGACCGGCACGGGGTGGCCCGGGTGGTCTGGGCGACCGGCGGGGGCGAGATCACGCAGGCATATCGGGTGCAGCTCACACGCGTGGAAAGCGCCCGCGCCGGCCGCTGGCAGGTCGCCGGTATCTCCGGCGACGACCTGACCTGACAAGAGAAAAGGGAGAGACAAAGTGACTGAACAATTCATGCTCGCAGTGGTGAACGGGAGCGGCCTGAAAAGCGTTGTGATGCCGATCTGTGCAGCCGTCCTGATGTGTAGCTGCGCAATCAAGGCCACCAAGCTGTCGTGGGAAGACGACTTCAATAAGAAGCTCAGCTTCTTTGGCGGAGCAGCCTTCTCGGCCTTCTTTGTGCTCATCCCGGATACGGCGCTCACTACCGTATCCGATATCGCCAAAGCGGCCATGAGCTGATGCGCCAAGGGATGACATACACCAGCTACTTCAATCGACTTGAACCCAAACAGCATGAAATCTTCGGCGTAGACCTCGGGCAGGGAGTTTCCCGCAGGACCCTGCTGCTAGGCGTGCTCGTATTCACCTCCTGGGACGGGCTGCTGTTCCTCTCCATCGGGTTCCCGTCCGTTCAGTGGCTCACCCTCTACCTGCTCCCGCCCGTGGTCGTCACGGTGCTGGGGGCGCAGCCGTCGAAGAGCTGCGACCGCCGCGCCGTTCTGGCGACGTGGGTCATCGGCGCGCACTACCAGGTCCACGGGCACCGCCCGGTGATCTGCGGAGGCCGGGTTGTCGCGCACCGGTCGGAGTGGATTCCGCGGTCCGCCCGGTGGGAGCGCCACGCCCCGACCCTGACGCGGGCGCTCGGATCGCGGCTGGCGAGCCGGCTGGCAGGCGGGGCGGACACGGAGGCCGTCCCGCCGGCCGGCCCGGCGGTGGAACTCGCGCACACGGTCCGCCTGTACGGGCCGGACCACATGGTGAAGATCGCCGCCGGGCGCGGCCGGAGGAAGGGGCAGAGCACGTGAGTGTGCTGGGGAAGATCACGAACCTGCTGGGGGTCGGCGGGGAGCGGTCCGCACCGCCGCCGCGGTACGAGGGGATCACGGACGGCCTGATCCTCACCGACACCGACGCGTGGGCCTGGTGGACGTGCGAGACGTCCAACTCCGATCTGCTGGGCGAGGACGAGCGCGACGCCGAGCAGGCCCGCGCCGAGACCGCGCTCACGTCCGTGCTGGCCGGGATGGACGTGCACCTGCGGGTGCTGTGGTCGCCGTACTCCGCGGACGACTACCGGGCCGAGGCCTCCGAGATCTACACGGCGGGCCAGTGGGAGGAGTGGGCGGAGGACCGAGCCGCCCGCCTCGACCAGATCGCCCTGCCGATCCGCCACGTCCTGCTCGGCGTCCGCCTCGGCGCCCGCCGGCGCCCGGCCGGCCGCCGCATCACGGAGGCCGCCGGGGTCTCGTCCTCGGGGGTGCCCGCGCGGGAACTCGCGACCTGGCACGCCGCCGCCCGGCGCCTCGGCCGCCGGCTGGAGTCCTCGCCCTGGCGCTGCTCGGCCGCCACGGTGGAACTGCTGGCCTGGATGGTCACCCGGGAGCAGCACCGGGGTGTGCCGGCCCCGGTGGACGGCCGATCTCTGGTGACCGGTGCCGCGCTGGCCGCGCTGACCCGCGGCCGCGTTCTGCCCTACCCCGATCATCTGCGGATGGTCGACGCCGCCGGCGACGTAGCGGCGTGGGTGGCCGTGCTCCCGATGGTTGCTTTCCCGGAGCGCATGCTGAGTCCGGGGCCGGGGGAGTGGCTGCGCATCCTGGCGGAGGTCTCCTACCTTCCGCCCGACGACGAGGACCAGGGCGACGCGGTCGGCCGGCTGGCGCCGGTGAGCCCGGAGGCGTCCGTACGGCTGCGGGTCCTGCCCAAACGGCAGGCCATCGCGCGCACCGACGAGACCGCGAAGCTGGTGCGCGAACAGACCCACAGCGCGTCCACGCACGCCATCGGTGACCCCGGGCAGGTCATCACCGATGCAGGCGAGGCCATGGCGGAGTTGCGCGGCGATCTGGAGCGCGAGCACCTGTCCCTGGTCGAGGACCACCCCCGGCTGGTCGTCACGTCCACGATCGGCCTGGAGGACCTGCGGGCGCGGGTGGACGCGGTGTCCGCCCACTACGCGGACCTTGGGATCACGGTGCAGGTCGGCGTGGACGAGCAGCGCGCCTTGTGGGTGGAGACGTGGCCGGGGGACCGGGTGCGGGTGCCCGACCTCGGGCACGTCCGCGACACGGCCGCCATGGCGGGGGCCTGGTGGTGGGGCGGGGCACGGGTCGGTTCTGACCACGGTCCCGTGATCGGCTACCTGACCGGCTCGACGCCGGGCGTGGTGCGCCTGCCACCGCTGGCGGACGGCCGCGACGCAACGACCGTCGCCTACATCGGCCGGTCCGGGAAGGGCAAAACGACCGCCGGAATGATGATGGCCCTGGAGGCCGCCCACTCCGGTGCGTGGGTGCTGGCCCTGGACTTCAAGGGAGACCTTGGCGGGCTGGCGGCCGCGGCGGACCGGTACGGACTGCCGTCCCGGCTGGTGCAGATGAGCCGCGCGCACGCCGGGGCCGCCGACCTGATCCCGCTCCTGGCCGAAGCCGGCCGCGACGCCGCCCGCGCCGAAGTACCCGCGCAGCTGTCGCTGGTGACCCCGGCACACCTGCGGGCTGCCGGCGCCGAGGTAGCTCTGCAGGCCGCCACCAATGCCGTGATCAGCAGTTCCCCGAACCCCGCGACGTGGCAGGTCGTCCAGCACCTGCGCGACTCGGCGGACGCCGTGGCCGCCGCGACCGGTGAAGCGCTCTACGAGCTGTCCCAGACCCCGCACGGGGCGCTGTTCATGGGGCGCCCGCAGCCCGGCGCCGTCCCGCCGCTGACCACACAGCCGGGCGTATGGGTCGTCCAACTCCCCGGCCTGTCCCTGCCCGGTCCCGGTGAGGAGCGGGAACGGTGGACGTCCGTACAGGCCCTGTCCGTCGCGGTGATGCACTCGCTCCTGGCGTACGGGGTCACCACCGCCGGCCGGCCCGACCTGCGCACCCTCGCAAAAGTGATCATGGTGCCTGAGGTGCACGTGCTCACCGGCACAGTCCAGGGCCGGCACTTCCTCGACTACATCGCCAGGGTCGGCCGCGCGCTGGGCGTCAGGTTCGGGCTCGACACGCAGGATGCCACCGGGCTGCTGATGCTCCCCGGCGTCATCGAGCAGCTGGCCATGGTTGTCGGGTTTCAGCTCACCAGCGCGCCGCAGCAGGACGCGCTTGCGGAGCTGCTGGGGCTCCCGGTCGGCAAGGAGACCCGCGAACGGATCCGGTCCCTGGCCGACGGCCACGGAGACGAGACCCGGCACGGCCACTCGATCACCCGAGACCAGAGATTCGGCGCCGCAACCGTCCAGTGGGACGTGCCCACGGCCGAACTCCTCGACCTGCTCGACACCTCCCCCCGCGCCGCCGAAGACACGGACGCCGAGGCCGCCCACGACGGAGTGCACGTATGACCGCCCGCCCGCGAACCGCCGCCCTCGGCCTGGCCCTGCTCGCCGCCCTGGCCGCCGGCTGCTCCGGCACCACCAGCGAGAAGAACAGCGCCCCGCCACCGGCCGCGGACCCGTCCGCCGTCGCAGCCGACCGCGCCCGCACCTACATGGGGGCGGTGGTCGCCGACGACTGGACCACGGCCTGCGACCTGATGACGGCCGCCCGCCGCACCGCCTGCCACGACCGGCACCCCACCCCCGAACCCCCGGACCCGTCCGGCCCGGCGATCGGCCCCGTCCTCCTGGACCGGCCGCCCACCCGCGTACCGGCGACGTCCGACCACCCGGCGGGATGGGGCGTGATCACCACCCACACCGTCACCTGGCCCGGCAAGCCGGCCCGGACGTCCTTCACGGCCCTGCGCATGACCGAAGCCGGCGGTACCTGGTGGGTGGAGCAGCGCGAGGACGTGGCCGACACCGACCTGACGCACTCCGCAGACCCGGCCGCCTCCGCCCTGAGCCGGGTGGCCGGATGAGCCGGCGCATGCCGCGCGGCCGGACCCTCGCCCTCCCCGCCCTAGCGGTGGTCACCACCCTTGCCGTCACGACCGGGGCCGCGCACGCCGAAACCGTCGACCCGGACGGGGTGGGCGGGCTGCTCCCCGCCCCGCTCGCCCCCACGGGCGGCGGAACCATGTACGAGACCTATCCGCACCTACTGACCTGGCGACTCGACAAGGACTACGGGCAGTTCGACTTCCTGGACCCCGCCCTGCACATGATCGCGGACGTCCTCCTCGTGCTGCTGGTCACCATCGGCTCCGCCGTCTCCACGCTGGCCGGCTGGACCTTCGGGATGACCGACCTGCCCGAGGTGCAGGGCCCCCTGACGCAGGCGATCAGCGGCAGCGCGGGCGCGGTGATGGCCGGACTGTTCCCTTCCGCTCTCGCAGTCGGCGGCCTGGTGGCGTTCCTGCGGGCGCAGCGCGGCGACGGGGGCGGGTTCACAGACCTGTCCTGGGTGCTGGTTTCCGCAGTGGCCGCGGCCACCCTGCTCACGACGCCCCAGGTATGGGTGGACGGGGTGAACTCCGGCCGCATGCTCGGCACCGAAGTTGCCATGTCCGCCACGGACGCCGGGATCGGCTCGGCCGGCGGAGGGATCGAGAAGACCCCATTCGCCCTCGGGCACACGACGACGTACCCCGGTGACGCCTCGGACCGGGTGGTCCGCCGAGCCACCGACACCGTGTGGCGGGTCTACGTCGGCGTCCCGTGGTGTTTGGCGGAGTTCGGGTCGATGCAGCTCTGCCGGGAGCACGGGCGCAAGGTGCTCGACCTCGGCACTGACTTGGAGAAGCGGAAGGAATACCTGAAGGAGAACCTGGACGACGGCGACGTCGGTGCCGAGTCGCAGTCCTATCGCCAGGGGCACCGCCCCCTGGAACGGGCCGGAGTCCTGGTCATCGCCGTCCCCGTCGCGTTGCTCTTCGGGCTGCTCTTGATCGTCCTGCTCTTCGGCAGCATCGCGGCGATGATGGCCGCGCTGTTCCTGCTGGTGGTGGGGCCGCTGTTCGCAGCGCTGTGGGTGATCCCGGGCCGGCCCCGCCAGTGGGGCGTGCGGTGGGCGGACGCCCTTGTCGGCGTCGTCATGCAATCCGCGATCACCACCCTGACCGCCGGCGCAGTAATGATCATTCAGATGGTCACCGCCCTCGCGATGCCGACGTACGGGTGGCTCGGATGCTCGGCCCTCTCCATCGCGGGCGCGATCTCGGCGTTCAAGTACCGAGGCATCCTGACCAGCATTGTCGGAGGCGCCGGCCCCGCCGGCGGAAACGGCGCGGGCGCGCTGCTCGGCGCACTGGCAACCCGCAGCCTCAGCCGTCACGCCGGCCGCGTCCTGCGGACCCCGGGCCGCCTTTCGCGCCGGCTCGGCGACGCGGTGGAACGCCGCCACCGGCGCCCCGCTCCGCCGCGGACCGGCCTGCCCCGCCCGCCCGCCCCGCCGCCCCCACCCCCGCCGGCAGGCGGCCGCCCGCCCCGCCCCGGCACGGGAACGGGCCCCGGGCGCGGCACCGGACCGGGCGGCACCGGACCAGGCACCACCCTTGCCGCGGCCGGCCGCCGCACCGCACGCACCACCTCGGCCGGAGCGCAGCGCGGCCAGGGACAGCAGACCCCGGCTCGCTCGTCCACCGCACGGACCATCCCCCCTCCGTCCGGACAGGGGCAGGGACAGCAGACCCCGGTGCACTCCCCGACGGCCCGGACCATCCCCGCGCCGACCACCCCCGCCAACCAGCAGCTGCCCGGCGGGCCCATGCGGATGTCGCCCACGGCGGGGAGCACCCCCAACCGCCCCCAGAGGGCTCGGAAGGCGACGCAGCCCCCGGCCCCCAGCAGCCGCCGCGCCCAGACCCCGCAGCCCCGTACCCAACGGCTGCGCACCGGCCGCCGCGTCCCCCCACCCCCGCCCCGCGGATGGACACAGCCGCCCCTGCCCCAACCGCCCCCGCACACCTGAAGGGAGGAGTGACACCCCATGGCCAAGCACCACCCCGACCATGACCCTGACGGGCCTGCCCCCGACTGGCGGGCGCTCCTCGCCGCCCTGCCCGACGCAGACGATGAACCGCCCCCGGGCACGTCCCGGCGGCGGTGGCGCCGCACCCGCCGCCGAGCCGCTCGCCGACAGCGCGCGGCCGCCGTCACGGCCGTACGCGCACGCCCCGTGCACCCGGCCGCGCTGCTCCTGGTCGTGCTCCTGGTCCTGGTCCTCGGCGTCCTCGCCCGGTGCGGGGGCGAGCCCGACGGAGGCGACAACCGCCCACCCACCCCCGCCCCCTCGGCCACGCCGACGGCCGCGCCCGCCCCGCCGCCGGCCCCGTCCGTCCCGGCCGACACCGAGCCGGAAGACGTCGCCGCGGCATGGACGCGCGCCTACCTCACCCGTGACCCGCTGGCGGACCAGACGCACCGGGCCAGCGTCCGCCGGGCCGCCGCGTGGGCGACGGAGGACCTGACCCGCAACCTCACCGAGCACACCCCGGCCGGGTGGGGGCAGCAGGTCAGCCGCGGGGAGGCCACCCGCGTGACCGGTGTCGCCGTCCGGCCGGCTGGCCCCGATCTGCCGCCCGACAACGCGGCCCAGGTCTGGCGGCTCGCCGCCGCCGAGGTGGACGTGGCCGGGGACGAGAACAGCCGGCGCACGGACACGCTGCGGGTGGAGCTCACGCGCACGACCGCAGGGTGGCGGGTGTCCCGGGTGCTGGGGGTCTGAGTGGACGTCCGCGACGCCGCCGAGGCCGCTGCCGCCCGCGCGAGTGCGCCGTTCCTCGCCAAGGCCGGCTGCATCGGCGCGGCCCTCGCCCTGATTGGCATGCTCGGCCTCGGCACCACCACCCTGATTGCAGGCGCCGCTAAGAAGGCGGCCGACGGAAAGAACAGCGGCGGCGGGTGCGAGTCTCCCGGCCTCCCCAATATGAACCCCGGAAAGATTCCGGCCCCCATCCTCGCCCAGCAGATCTATCACGCGAAAATCATTGACGAAGTGGCCCAGAAAAGGGGACTTCCCGGTCGCGCCTCGCTGATTGCACTCATGACTGCCCTACAGGAAAGCGGCCTCCAAAACCTCAATCACGGCGATCTGGATTCCCTCGGACTGTTTCAGCAAAGGCCCTCGCAAGGATGGGGAACCCCGGCCGAGGTCACCAACCCGCCCGTCTCCGCGGGACTGTTCTTTGGCGGGAACAAGGGCCGGCCGCCCGGCCTGGTCGACATCCCGGCCTGGCCGATGCTGGAGCCAGGCGCGGCGGCGCAACGCGTCCAGCGCTCCCTCTACCCCCAGCTCTACGCCACCCGCCGCGGCCAGGCCGAAGGCGTCGCCCGGAACGCCGGCATCAACCTGGAGCGGCTCGGATCCGTGACAGGTCAGCTCCCGGAGTGGGCACAGCCGACCGCCCCCGGCGAGACGGCACCGGGAGAGTGCACGCCCACCGGCGAGACACCCGCTGGGGCGCCCTTCCATGACGCCGCCTCCGACTGGCCCCAGGAGGTGAAGAACCGCCGCAGCACGGAAGCCGCGATCGCATGGGCGAAAGAGCAACCCGCCCTGAATCAGAAAATCTGGTACCGGCGCTGCCTCGAATTCGCTGCACGAGTCCACGGATGGCGAGCCGCAGGCGTGACCTCGGCAATCACCCACTATCACGTCATGCCCGCCCACATGAAACACCCGGGATCTCGAGACGTTCCCCCCGGCGCACTCATGTACTGGGAGACGAGAAACCCCCACGGCCACGTATCGGTATACCTCGGCGACGGAATGATCATCAGTAACGATGTGGCCCGCCCCGGATACGTCGACGTAATCCCGGCATCAGACATTGAATCCAAATGGGGCGGCCGCTATGTCGGTTGGGCGCCCCCCTATTTCCCCAAAGGGGCATGAGAGATGCGGAAATCGAGCACCGTCCCCGCGACACCGCTGTACGCGCTGATGATCCGATCCGACGAGGAACACGGGCTCGCCCTCACCCTGGACGGAGAGGAGATCGCCACCGGCTCCGACATCGAGGCACTGCGTGCAGGCGGGCTGTCTGAGCTGCGCGTTCGGGCGGCCCTGGCGGGGCGACCAGTGCGCGCCCGCGCCGTAGAGCCGGCCTGCCCCACCCCCTGGAACATGATCGTTTGCCCGGACGGGACCGTTGTCGACGTCGCCGAGCACCCCGCAGCACCCGCCCCCGTGAAGGAACGCCCCGCACCCCCCGCGCCCCCGACCCCTGCTATCGCCACGGCTCCCCCGGCCCCGGCCGTCCTGCCCGCGCTCCTCCTTGAGGTCGAGGCGTACCGGGAGATGTGGGCGGCCGTGTGGTCCGCGCACGCGGAAGGGGACCTGCCCACCGCGGTCGCCCTCGCCTACAAGCTGGAGACCGCCCTGGCCGGCTGGTTCGGCGAGGACGCCGCCACCGTCACCGTGCTGACCGCCCGGGCATGGCTCACCCTCTGCCAGCGCACCGACTGGCGCGGGACCACGGAGCTGCTCATCACGACCGCCCTGCGCTGCCAGGCCGCCCGGTACCGTCCCGAGGCCGACACGATCCGTACGGCCCGCAACGCGCATGCCTGCTGGCACCTGCTCCGCAAGGAGTCCCCGGAGGCGGCTGCCGACCTCGCGGGCCGGCTGGCGGACATGCTGGCCATTCTCGGCGAGGACTACCGCCGCGACGACGTACTCGCCTGGACCGGCGCGGTACCCGCTTCCGGCTGACCGGACGTGCGATCGACGCCCGGGCGCCGGGGTCGCTCGTCCGAGGCGGTTTCGGGGCGGGGCCGTGTCGCTTCCGCGGTCCCGGCATTGACCGGGCATGAGCACCATCAAGCGCGCGGCGGTGGCCGCGGTGGCCGTGGTGGCGGTGGCGGCGCCGGCCGCTCCCACCGCCATGGCGGCCCCGGCCTACAAGTGCGCCAGCAGCACGAGGGACATTGACGACAGCGGCTATGACGGGCCGTGGCCGGACAACTGGAAGGTGACGGTACGGACGTGTGCAGCCCGGTCCGGGGGCACCGTGTACGCGTACGCCGAGGTGAATTGGGACGGCCCGGCGTTCCGCGAGGTGGACGACCCGACGATCTTCGACGGGGCCAAGCTGCGGTTGCAGATCAAGCAATCCCGGGAGGGCACCGACCCCGTGGTGGTCGAGCGCGATTTCCCTGGGCTCGAGGAGCGGCTGGAGGACAGCACGTCCAACGCGAACTACGACGGCCACTATCGAACGCCGACGATCAGCCACCGGGCCGGCCGCGGAGCGCTGGGGGACTCGGTGCTGTTCCTGGACTGGCACGGCGACGGGCGGGGCTACCAACGCCACGACTACACCGGGTCTCCGACCGTCTGACCTGTGATCAGCCGCCGGGGGCGGGCACGTCGTCCTGGCCGTGGGCGAGGATCGGCAGCAGCGCCTCGGCGGCGTCGCACACGTTGCACGCCGTCGTGCCGGGGCGGGCGAGTGCGTCGAGCGTCTACATCGTGCCCTGGATCTAAAGGAAGTCCTTAATGGCGTTCTGCGCACGTTCGGAGGCGCGCGTGCCTTGCCCTCCGGTCCTTTGGCTTCGGTCGATGCGCTCTTGCCGTTCCTTCTCCTCGCGCCGCGCCTGCTCGTTCTCTTCGTGTATCCGGTGCACCTCTTGGTGAATGGCGCGAAGCTCCTGGTAGATCTTGTCTTCAGCCATGACGTTCACCTGATCTTCTCGGTCCCCTGTATCCATGGTGTGACCGTGGGGGTGCACGGTCAAAGGGGCAGGGCCCTATCAGCCCTCGGACAGACATCGTCGTCGCCGCGGTCCAGGCGAGCTTCTGCCCCGCCTGCTGAAGTGATCGGTAATGGCGGGACCGAGGGCGCGGCGAGAATCTCCCCGTCGCAGCGGACGCGGCGCTCGCCCTGGGCGGCGGGCGGATAGACGACCCAACCGCAGGTCAGGGCGTATTCCCGCACCTGCCGGTGCTGGTCACTCCAGCACTCCAAGGGCGGTGTCGGGCCGGCAGTGGATACATGCGGGCACGCCCTCGGCCAGCAGCCGCCGTATCTGATCTGCGGCGGCGGGGGCGCAGCGGTTGCCGGTGTCCCAGCAGCCTCCGGTGTGCACGCGGGCTGGAAGCCGGCCGCCTCCGATCCCGCGCTCGACCAGCCACGCGGGCAGCTCGGGCGGCGGCCGTCGCGACGAGGCGAGGGCCTCGCGCTCCTCGGCCGTGGCAAGGGCCTGTTCGGCCCGGCCGAGTTCGCCGCGCAAGTAGGTGACCAGCGTCCGCAGACGAGGCAGGTCGGGCGGCAGGACGGACACGGTTCAGCTCCCGTACTGCGCCCGCCGCGCGGCCTTACACGCCTCGCACAAGGGGCTGGCACCCACCCCGTACCGGCACGTCGGAGCGTGGCACCGGGCACAGGGGCCGGTCTGGCTGGGCGCCCAGGTGACGACCTGTGGGCGGGGCTTGGTGGTGGTCTGCTCGTTCATGCTGCTGCCTCCCGTTCCGCCGGTGCGGAGGTGTGGGTGCGGGCGGCGCGCCGCAGCTCGACGCCGCCGGCCCGCCAGGCGGTGGGGGCCGCCCAGTAGGGATGGGTGCACAGGGTTCCGGAGAGGGTGATCAGCCGGCGCCGTAGCACGGTCGTACCGGCCCCGGCGGGGGCCTGCGCGAGCTCGGCGTACGTCTGCTGCCACGCCCTTTGGAGCGTGATCAGGTCCTCGGAGAAGCGGAACGGTGGTCTCACACCCCCAGTGAAACACGTGTTCGATTTACTGCGCGAACGCCACGCTCCGGTCATCGGCCGTAGGTCTGGTGGCAGAGGGCGGCCACGGCAGGGCTGGTGACGCCGTGCGCGGCGCGGCACAGCTCCGTCATGTCCGCGGCCCCCGCCCCTGGGGCGCGTACCGGGCGGTGCGGTGCGGGTGTACGGCTCGGCCCCTTCGCCTTCCTGGGCTTGGGTTTGGCGGCGGGGCGTACGGCGGGGCGGGGCGGGGGCATCCGGCGCGGCCGTACCGGGCCTTCGGCCCTGCGGTCGGGAGCCCGCCGGGCGGGCTGAGTCTCGGCGGACGCCTCGCTGGCCGCGGGCGCGGGACGGGCCGGCGCGGGAGTACGGCCGGCCTCGGGAACGGCGCCGGTCGAAGGCGCGGCCGCAGACTCGGGCAGGGGGGAGAGGGGGAGCGCCGCCCCTGTGTCCGGTCGTGCGGGCTGGGGGTCGACGGGGTGCTTGTGGTCCTCCGGGACCGTCACGAGCGAGGCCCCGGCGGGCCGGGTGGGTGCGGGGTGGACGGTGACGCATCCCGGGGCCGCGAGCAGCGCGACAAGGAGCAGAGGCAGGGACCAGCGACGCATGCCGCCACCGTGCCGCACAAGCCCCGCAGGGCGCCTCTGACGGGCCCGCTGCGCCCCTCGGATGGATGATGCGACGGCCGTTCTGCAGAGCCGCCTCCGGCTGTTCTGGCGGACCCTGGAAGAGGGGCAGGCAAGCCGCGAGGGAGGCCCCGTGACGCTCAGACCGCCGGTCGAGCCGATGCTGGCGCAGGCCGCGGAAGCCGTGCCGGGACCGGCGGCACTGCGGGCGGGGGTGGCGTATGAGCAGAAGCTGGACGGTCACCGGGCACTGCTGTTCACCGCGGCCGGCCCCGGCGGCACGGTCCTGGTGCAGACCCGCCGCGGGGCGCTGGTCCAGGACCGATGGCCGGACCTGGTGGCGGCCGCCGAGGCACAGTTGCCGCACGGCCTGGTCCTCGATGGCGAACTGGTCGTCTGGGACACCGAGGCCGGCCGGTTGTCTTTCGAGGCGTTGCAGCGCCGGGCCGCGACCCGCGCCCGCGCCGCCGGCCTGGCCGCCCGGTGGCCGGCCTACTTCGTCGCCTTCGACCTCTTGCAGCAGGACGGCCAGGAGCTTTTGAGGCGTCCGTACGCCGAGCGGCGCGCACTGCTGGAAGGACTGTTCTCCGAGCACGCCCTGAGCGCCCCGTGGACGCTCTGCCCGATGACGACGGACCTGTCCAAGGCACGGGAATGGCTGGAGTCCTGGACGGACGTGTCCGGGGTGGAGGGGATCCTGATCAAGCCCCTGAACAGCCGCTATCTGACCGGATACCGCGGCTGGACCAAGATCAGAAGGCGGGACACCACAGAGACGATCGTCGGCGCGATCACCGGCACCCTGACCCGCCCGCAGCTCCTCGTCCTCGGCCGCCACGACCAGGACGGCCGGCTGCGCGCGGTCGGCCGGACCGTCCCGCTGCGCCCGGACGCCGCCCGGCAGGTCGCAGAGCACCTCACCATGGCCGCGCCCGGACACCCGTGGGAGGGCGTGCGCTTCTCCGCGACGTGGGGGAGCCGCGACGCCCTCGACACCACCCTCGTCCACCCCACCCTGGTCGCCGAGGTCAGCGCCGACCGCGCCATCGACCACGGCGGCATCTACCGCCACCCGCTGCGCTTCCAGCGGCTGCGCCTGGACGTGGGGCTGGAGGACGTACCCAGGTTCGGTGAGGGTCCGGCGGCGGCCGCAGGCTGACCGGGCGGGGGTCGGGTGCAGTGGCGTTTCGCCGGTGAACCGGTGTGCGCGGGCGGGTGAACCGGGCCGGGGTGGCCTGTTGGTGACGGTGCGGGGGCCGGTACAACCGGCACATGATGATCATGAAGCGGTCCGCTGTCGCGGCCGCCGCCCTCGCCCTGACCCTGTCCCTGCCCACGGCCGCGCACGCGGCCACCCAACCCGCCGCCCCGGCTCCAGCCGTGGCCGTCGTGCCGCAGGTGCTGCCGATCGGGGTCGCGGTGTCCGCGCTGCCGCTCGCCACCGAGGACCGGACCGGCTACCAGCGGACCTCCTTCAAGCACTGGAACGCGGGCGACATCCCGGCCGACGGCTGCAACACCCGCGCCGAGGTGCTCCTGGCCGAGGCGGTGGTGTACCCGGAGATCGGGCCGGGCTGCACCCTGACCGGCGGGACCTGGTGGTCGTACTACGACGACCGGGAGGTGACACCGGCCGGGGCCTTGGACATCGACCACATGGTCCCGCTCGCCGAGGCCTGGGATTCGGGCGCCAGTTCGTGGACCGCACAAAGGCGCGAGGCGTACGCGAACGACCAGGGTCAGCCGGCTTCCCTGGTGGCGGTGACGGCCCGTTCGAACCGGTCGAAGGCGGACCAGGATCCGGCGGAGTGGCTGCCGCCGGCGCCGGATGCGCTGTGCCGGTACGGCGCCGAGTGGACCGCGACCAAGCTCCGCTGGGGCCTCGCGGTCGACGAGGCCGAGCGGGACCGGCTGTTCGACATCGCGGCCGGCTGCGGCGGAACCGACGTGGAGTTCACCCCCGCCCCGTAGGCCTTGCCCGCCGCCCAGGGCCGCCACCTCGACAGGTGGCGGCCCTTTGCCGTGCTCCTGGGCTGCTCGTGATCGCAGCCTGTTTGGGAGGTCCAACGACGCGCGTTGTTGGGTCGGCGGGGGTGTGGGTGGCGGCGCGGGCGGGGCAGGGTGCCGGCGGGATCGCGATGGAGGGTGGTGTGCTGGTGGAGTGGGCCTGGTGGACGGTGGAGTTCGGGGACGCGCACGCGGGCGCGGCGGGTGCCCTGATCGGTGGTGGTGAGCCGGGTCCGGTGTACTTCGACGTCGGGAGCGGCCCGAACGTGCCTTCCACGACGCACTGGTCGGCTTACGACGGCCGGGCCGGCCGCCCGCTCGCCGAGGCGCTCCGGGCGGTGTGTGCGTGCGGATGGCGCGGTGCCGCCGAGTACCCGCTGGACTGGGCAGCGGTCGGCGACCGGCCCCTGTACGAGGCGGACGTAGACCTGACCGGGCCGCTCGCGGACTGGAACGCACACCTGTCCCTCGTCCGCGACAAGGCGGTACCCCTCCCCGAGCCGCTGGCCGCGCTCCTGGTCGAGGTCGCCGAGCGACTGACCGCCACGACCGAGGACACGCCACTGGCCGCGCTGCGCGCCGTCGGCGTGCTGGAGCGGATCGCCACCCGCGTCGGGCGGGAGGCCGCCGGCGCGCTGGCGGAAGACGGCGTCTCGGCCGAGGCAGTGGCCACCGGGCTCGGGACCACCCGCTCCAAGGCCCTGATGCTCCTTCTGACCGCCCGCGACGGATGACAGCACCCGGTCGGCATCGGCGTACGTGGCTCCGAGCGAGGCGGGCGAGGCCTGCCACAGGGTGGGATTCATGTGCGAGTTACGGACTCACGTGCGAAAAATTCCGCAGAACGGCTGTTACTTGGTCCACTGGTCCGGCCGGGTGAGGCGGGGAAGGGGTGTGCCCGGTGGTGCGCCGGAGCGTGTCGACCCTGATGTCCGGTTTGCGGGGCGGGTGGGTGTAGCGGTCAGTGAATGTCAGGGGCACGCTCGGGCGGAATGCGTGCATCCGGCAGGCGACTGTGACGGATATGTCCACGTCTGGTAACCGGCGTCGGCGGGGGCTGCCGTGGGGTCCGTGTCGGGTCGAGAGTGTGGCCCTCGGCTCATCCGGGCCGACTCGGCAAACGCCTTCACCACCGTGTCTCGGCTGGTGGGGTGCTGTTCTTGAGGGGCGCCACCTATGTCTTCCGCTTCTTCCTCCGTACGTCGTATCGCCGCGACCGTCCTGACGGCCGGCGCGATCGTCTCGGCCGCCGCGCTGCCGGCGGCCGCGCACGACGGGGACCGCCACCAGCAGCGGCACCCGAGGGTGGAGATCAGCCGCGTCCAGGCCGACAGCCCCGGACGCGACGACCGCTCGAACCGCTCCCTGAACAACGAGTGGGTGGAGATCACCAACACCACCCGCGACGGCATCAACCTCCGCGGCTGGACGCTGCGCGACCGCGAGGGCAACCGCTACCGCTTCGACAACGTCCGCCTCGCCGGCCGTGCCACGATCCGTATCCACACCGGCAACGGCCGCGACACCCGTACCGACCTGTTCCAGGACCGCCGCGACTACGTCTGGGACAACGGCTCCGACACCGCGACGCTGCGCGACGACCGCGGCCGCACCGTCGACACCGAGTCCTGGGGCCGCCGCCGCTAGGACCGCGACCGTGGGCCCCGCACGATGCCGGGATCCTGCGTGACATGACCGCACGGGCCGTCGCCTCCTCGGGCGACGGCCCGCACTGCTGGGTACTGCGGCACCGAAGTGGGATGTCAGTGGGGGCGGTGACGATGGGGAGATGAGCGCCGGCATCGCGCCCGACGGCCCGCACGCGGGTCTCGGCGGGTTGTGCGAGGACATCCGGGGCGCCCTCGAAGGATGGGTGCCCGGGATGCTGGGCGTTCACGTTCACCGGTCCGTGTCCGGGCCGGCGGAGGTGGCACGGCTGGTCGGTGCGGTCGCGGACGCCGCCGAGATCACGGTGCTCCCCGGCGACGGCGCGACCGCGCGGGCCGAACTGCACACGGCGGCCGCCGGATCCTTCACGGCTGCGGCGGGGCGGGCGGGGACGGATGCGCGGGCGGAGCTGGCTGCCGTTCGCGCGGGTTGCCGGCGTGCGGCGGTTGCTCTCGGTCTGCGTGTTCCCGTCGTCCTCTGACCGGCGCGGCGGTATACCTCTTATAGGTGGGAACATTCCGGTTTGGTTGACCGTTCATGTACCTGTGGGGTGCGGGAAGGGACTGTGTCCCTGTGCCTGTGGGGAAGATCGTTCGGCTGAAGCCCTGCAGAGCCCTCCGCCGTGAGGCGACCCCCCTTTCCCGCCCCACCCCTTGACCGCTCCGCCCGGCACCCCCCCGCCGGTCGGGGCGCGGCCCCGACCCGGCCCCCCCCCGGCCGGTCGGGGCCTTTTGTCTGTCTTCCACCACCCCGGGCACGTGTGTCTCCGGCACGGCACGGGCCGATGGTGCACCGCCCTCCGGCAGGTTCTTTCGGCGTGTTATCGGCGTAGTTCAGTGGTCGGGTTGCGTCTCCGCAGCGAGGAGCCCCTGGAGATGAGGTGGCGTGGGGTGAGGGTCTCTACCGCTCGGGTGCGGGCGGGGCCTCGGGAAGGGTCGGCCGAGTTTCTTCGCTCCGGGGGCGGTGGTGCCAGGCCGCGTAGAGGCCGGCGAGCGCGGAGGCGTAACCGGCGAGTGCCTCGGGGGAGACATGGCCGACGAGGACGAGGACGACGCCGGTGGCCAGGATCGCCAGGAACACGGCGAGATCTACGGGAAAGCTGCCCCGCGGGGCACGACGGCTCGACACGATGGTTCTCCTCAGTACATGGAAGGTCGCAGGACGTCACCCCCGCAGGTCTGCCGCTGGAGCGGCGTGCGGCGGGGTGTGGTGCGAGCGTCGCGTCGCAGCGGTGGGTGCGCCAAGGGCAACGATCTTCTTTCCGTAACTGCCAACTGGGAGAACAGGCATGACAGGTGTTGCCGAGGAGGGAACCGGCGGTGAAGGACCCGCAGGCGGAGAGCCCCGGCGGCCGGCTCGCCGGCCGCTCAACCCGCTGAAGCCGGAGGTATTCAGGAACCGCCCGCACAAGCGGGCGCTCGTCGAGCACCTGCGGTCCCTGATCGGGGCCGCGGACCTGGCCAGCAAGCACGTCGCCCCGGGTGTGGCCATGAGCGCCTCTGCCCTGTCGAAGAACCTGTCGGGAGACCGGCTTCCCCACCGTTCCACGGTCGAGGCGATCATCCAGCTCTGCGGTGCGAGCGAGGAGGTCCGGGCCCTGTCGCTGCGCCTGCACACCGCGGCCCTGGGGGAGGCACATCCGGCGTTCGCCGAACGCCTGGTGATGGCCGACGCCTACGAGGAGGCCGTCGTCCTCCACGACCGGGTCCAGGCCCGGCTGGAGGACGCCCTCGGTGAGCACCGCCGGCAGCAGGCCGACTACGACGACCTCTTGTCCCGGCACGAGACGACGAGCCAGGCCCTCGCCGCGGCCGAGGACGCGCTCCGCACGCAACGACAGCACGACGAACGCGAGACCACCCGCCTGAACACCCTGATCGAAGCGGAACAGGACGCCCGCCGACTCGACCGCACCGCCTTCGACGCCCGGCTCGAACGGGTACGAGCCGAACACGAGGAGCAGGTGCGGGTGCGGGAGGAGGAGGAAGCGCGCCTCCGCCAGGACCTGCTCACGCAGGAGAACAGGATCCAGGCTATGCGCGTCCTGCTGGAGGACTCGGCCGCAGAGGCGACATCCCTGCGGCAGGAACGCGACCGACTCCGTGTGGAGTCCGCCCGGCTGCGCGAGGACCTGGTGGGCCTTCAGGCGGAACTCGCGACGGCCGAAGCCGACCAGGACACTCACGTCGAGGACGTGACGCTCGCCCCGGCGCTGCTTGCCGTCGGCCAGGTCCTCGACCGCCATCCCGTCCCACAGGAGAACGGCGAAGCCGCAGTCCGGCCGCAGGTTGCCCAGGGCGCAACCCAGCTCCACGGCGGCACCGGCGACCCGGTGCCGCCGTCGGCCACGGCCTTGACGGAGCCGGATCCGACCGACAGCACCGACGGGCTGAAGCGGGCATTCGCGGGCACCGCCGCACTCGGCATGGTGCTCCTGCTCATCGGGCTGTTCATGCACACCGGTGGCCCGACGTCCCGAGCCCGCCCGACAACCGGGGTGGGGTGGTGCCTCGGCGTCGGAGTCTTCATGCTCGTGACCGGGCTCATCCTCCTGGCAGCGCGCGGTGTGAAGAGCGCCCCCGCCGTCGATCCGGACGACTCGTACCACTACACGTGCGGCTTTCCTCCGCTGATGTGAGCAGCTCCCGGGCCGGTGGCTCAGGACGGCGGAACCCGAGCCCACCAGCTCCGGGTCGAGTTCCGACATCGACCACTTCGACGTGTCCTTCCGAACCCGGAAGGTGCGCGGCAGGAACCCGCTGTCCGGGTGGGACACCTCCGCGCTCGCGCGCGTCAACAGCAGGCCCCACCTGGCAAGAGGGTGCAATGGCGACTGCGAGGAGCGGCTTCGGACCGGCTGCTCCCAGCCCCGTGGCGCTGTCGGCCGGGGGCAGGACCCGGCTGCCGTCACACGTCGCCGGGCACCGCCCCGGCCGACAGCATCCATCGCCGACACCTGCCCCCCCCGGCCGGTCGAGGCCCCTTACTCTCCCCTACGGGCAGGATGCGTTTTTGGCACCGCACGGGGCCGATGGCGCGCTGCGCTCCGGCTCCACGTGCCGCGCCGGCTGCCCACAGGGCGCCTTAGCTCACAGGATGTGGGCACCGACGAGGACGGCGAGCAGTGCGAGAGTCGGCACCGCTCCGGCCCTGCGGCGCGAAGGAGTCGTGTGGTTCGGCTGGGCCCGGGCCGTCTGCTGCGCGTTGTTGTCTTCCGGGTGGGGGAGAGGTCCGGGCGAGGCGGCCGAGGTATGCAGGGACGGTTCGGCGTTCGCAGGGGTGAGGAGAGGGCCGGCAGTCGACCCGTCGTAGCCCCATACGTCGTAGGCACTCGTGGCGTAAGGCGCATCGGCCCACGGTTCGTAGACGTATGCGTCGTGTTGGGGGTAGGGGCTCGTGGTTGTGTCGTCTTGGTAGCCGTGCGGGGCGGGCTGGGTGCCCGCGGTGTCGTACGCGAACAGCGCGTCGTAGGTGAGCTGGCCGGGGGGCCAGTACCCGGAGCCGTACGCCTCGTACCCGTATTGATCTTCCTCGTGGACAGGAGTCGTCCCGCACCACTCGGGCGGCCTGGCATCCGGCGGTTCCGGCGGGAGGATCTGCCACTGGGGGGAGCTTGCCGCCCCGGTGGCTTCCGCGGCCGCCGGCACCGTCTCGACGGCAAGGCCGGGAACCGGGATGTAGATGTACTGCGGCGTGGGCACATGGCTGAGCTGCGTTGCCGGGGCGGCAACGGCGGGCTTCTCATCGAGGAGCCGGCGGTTCTGCTCGCGCAGGACGCCGAGCTCCGTCCGGAGCAGGCCGGACTGCTTCTTCTGCTGTGCGAGTTCGTCGTCGATGCTTCGGGCGTAGTCCCCGGCCTTGCGCAGGCCCCGGTCCTGCACCGTGACACGCTCCTGGAGGATCCGGCGTGTGCGCTCCGCGCGCTGCGCACGGGCCAGAGCCTGCCAGAGGTCTTCGGCCAGGCGGTCCGCCCGCTGCTGCAGACCGTGCAGCTGCTTCTCGGCGATCCACTGGGCTCGCTGGTGCTCGCCGCACGCGCGAGCCAGCTCTTCCTTGAGATGGTCGCGCTGGACGGCGGCGGCGCCGCTGGCGAGGTGCGCCTTGCCGCACAGCTCGTCCAGCTCGGCCCAGACCTCGTCGGGGCAGGGGACGGACTGCGTTTCGAGGTAGGCCTTGATGGCGTGGAGCTTCGCCCGCGGGGTGACCCGTTCTCCGCTCAGGTATCGCGAGAGGCTGCTCGCCTTGATGCCCGTCCCGGTGCTGAGCGCCTTCTGGGTACCGCCGCCGGCGAGATAGCCGTCCAAGGCCTTTCGCAGCGCGGCCGCGTACGCGTACGCGGCCGCCCCCTCGGGTGCGCCCATTGCCTGCCCTTCCTCCGGAAATACGCTGTCCACCAGCGCGATTGCCCGATTTTCACGCAGTCCGTGACACCCCTGGAACACCGTGCCGAGGTGGCCGGATCGTTGCCGATCGCGATGTAACATCCGTCCCCTCTCCCGCAAGATCACCGCCCCCATGAGGCTGAGATCAGGCCGCGGATCCGACCGCGAGCCGCCGCCCGCGGACCGCCCGCGGGCCCTCCACGGGAGGGAACCCCTATGCCCGCCAACACCCCCCAGCCCCAGCCCGAGCCCCAGGCCGAACCCGACGCCCCGGCTCGACGGACGCCCGCGGGAGGCCCGGGTCCAGACCCGCTCGTCCTGCTGCTCCTGGCCCTTGTCGTCCTCGCCCTCCTGGGCGGTGTCGGGTACGCGGTCGCCGCGCACCCGAATCTGACCAAGCCGGTCATGGCCGTCGCGGCCGTCGCCGCCCCACTGACGGCCGCCCTGATCGCCGTACTCCTGCGGCGCCGTTGACGACACCCGGCGCGAAGCCGAGGGGGCGCTGCACACAGCGCCCCCCACCCATCGCCCGCACCGCACGAAGCCCGCAGTTCACCAGCAAAAATGGCGCGGATCGCCACCACCGGCGACCCGCGCCGCCGCATGCCCGGGCCCGCCAGATCGAATCAGCCGAACGAGTGAACATCGTCCTCGCGTACGCGTAGGCGGCTTGTGCGGCGTGCCCTCAACTCGCCCTAAAAGCAAGTCTATTGACATCAAACAAGATCTTTCGGCATGTTTCGGGCCTGGCCCGGTGGTCGGTCCGGTCGGATGTGGATGGGAGTGGGGTTGATGGTGCGTTCGGTGCGTGAGGTGTTCGACGAGGGGCAGGCGGCGGGCCGGCTGCGGGTGCCGGTTGCGGCATGGCGGTGGGCGACGGGTTCGGGTCTGGTCCCGGCCGCGGATGTCGGGCCGGGCAGGTGGTCGCGTGCGGTGGTGGAGGCCGCCGACCCGGAAGCGGTCCGCGCTGCGCTGCGGGGGATCGAGGCCGGGGTGGCGGCGGACCGGCTGACTGAGGCCCTGGGGGTGCCGCTCCCGATCCTCCGGCCGAGGGTGACCGCCTCGGCGGTCGGTCACCTCGTGAAGGCCGGTCTCCTGGTCTACCTGGGAGGGGAGCCCCGGTTCCCCGTCGTCCACCCGGACCAGGTGGCCGCCCTCGCGCGCCGCCGGGACCTGCCCGCCCTCCTCGACCGGCACGTCCCCCTCGGACCGGACCAGGCCGCGGTGCGCCTGGGCGTGCGCCGTACCGACTTCGACCAGGTGGTGCGGCTCGGCTGGCTGGCCCCGGTCGCCTCCGTGACCGTCGACTACAAGCGGCAGGGCGGGGTGACCACGGTCCCCTTGTACGACGCCCAGGAGATCGCACTCCTGGAGGTGGTCCGCCCCTGCGTGGACTGGCGGGCCGTGCGCACCGCCCGGGCGGGCAGCCGCTCCCCGCTCGCTGCGCTGGACCCGTCCCCGGGGTGGCAGCGGGTGTTGTTGGCGGAGGTGGCGCGGATCGCCAGGGTGGGCCGGGCCGCGGTGGTGAACTGGCGCCACCGGCACGACGACTTCCCCGACCCGATGGCCGGTACGGACGTGCACCCGCAGTTCGACCGCCGCGCGGTCGTGGCCTGGCTCCTCGCCCACGACAAGATCGGCGTACCCACGGGGCCGACGATCGCCGCCCTGGTGCTGGCCGGGGCCAAAGGCGCCACGCACCGGTTCCGCCTCGATGACCCGTGGCTGTCCCTGGCCGACGACGCGGCCGGCGAAGACACGTTGTCCGGCTGGTCCACCGACGAGGACGCCGACGCGCTGGCCGACCTGGCCGGCGGGGAGTTCGGGGCGTCGCTGCGCCGGCTGACCGCGCCCGGTAGCGGCCCGTTGGCGGTGCCGGGGGAGGTGCGGGTGATCGACAGGTTCAGGTCGGGATCGGGGGGCCTGCGCCTGACGCTGGCCTGGCCGGCCGGCCTGCGCGGGGCAGCCGGGTCAGGGCCGGCGGGCGGGGTGGTCCGTCACGGGGTCGCGTACGCGGGTACGGGTGAGGGCTGCGTGTGTGCGCGGCACGACTGCGGCGGGGTGGTCCCGGTCTCCTGGTGCGCCGAGCACGGCGACGCGGTGGGGCCGGTGTTGGAGTGGCACCCCGGCGGCGGGATCCGCTGCACTGACCTGTCCCGGGCACGCGGTCTCACGGCCGTCGGTGGTCGGGCAGACTGACCGCCATGACGGATGACGAGAAGGCCGAAGTCCTGCGCGAGGCCATCGAGGCCTACTTGGGCGAGGTCGACGCCGAGGACCTGGACTCCGACGACCTCTCATGGACGCTGGTGAACGCTCTTCGAAGTGCGGAAGCTGCGAAGAGCCCGGCGTAGAAGGTGCTGTTCCGCCCCGTCTGCTGCTGCGCCCGCGGCGCGGTGGCAGGCGGGTCCGGGCTGCGGCTCCGTCCGAACCTCCACGGCCCGGGCCACGGCGTTCTACGGTGGCCGGTAGCACCCCGCCGAGGAGGAGCCGATGAGCGCCCAGCCCGACCACACGCCCACCGCCCCGTACGCGCCCGCCCCCGGCGCTGCGGCCGAACTCCTCGCCCAGCTCCGGGCCGATCGCCGTGCTGAGCAGTGGGTGCCGGCCTTCGAGCGGGACTGGGCCAAAGCCCTGGAAGACGCACGCCACGCGTTCAGCCTCACCCCCCTGCACGAGGTGGTGCGCACCTGGCAGCTGCGCGTGGGCGCGGCCACGGACGTCGACGCCTTCATGGACTCCGGCCGGGACGACTCCGACTTCGTGGACCTGGACGATGTCCTGGGCGTCCGCCCGTGACCGAAGAGCAGCCGTGGGTGGTGCGTCTGTCCCCGCAGGCCGCGAAGACCCTCGCCGAGCTCCCCGAGCCGGCTCGGGAGACGGTCCGCGACGTCCTGGACATCGCGGTGCGCTCCCCGTGGGGCTGGCCCCAGTGGAACGTCGGCGACCCGGAGGGCGAGGACGTACGCGCCGCGTCCGTGGGCCAGCTCTCGGTCGTTTATGTGGTGAACCGGCTGACTCGGCGGCTGTCCGTCCTGGGCATCGTCTGGCTCGGCTGAGAGCCGACGGGGTGCGGCCGGTGTGGCGCCCGGGCGGTGGGATCCGCGGTGTCGTGCCGGGCTCCGTGCAGCCGCACGGGGCACCGGAACGACACGGGGCCGCCCCGGGTGGGGCGGCCCCGTGTACGTCTTGCGTGGCTCCAGAAGAGAGGCGCTGGTCAGGGGAGGGCGCGGCGTTGTTGTTCCTGCCTGTGGCTGGTGTGGGTGTCCTGGTTGTCGTCGGTGAGGAGGTGGGCGAGGAGGAGGCCGGTGGCGCGTCGGCTGAGGCCTTGGGCCGCGGTGATCAGGCGGGTGTGGTCGTGGGCGGGCAGGGACACGGCGATGCTGGAGGCCCGACCGGGTAGCCCGAGGGAGAACGCGACGCAGACTTCCTTCTCGGAGTATTCGAGGAGGTCGAACTGGGCGGCGTGCGGGCCGGGCTCGTCGAGGACGTCGAGCAGGGCGCGGCGGCTGGTGATGGTGCGTTCGGTCAGTTGCACGGAGGGGTAGCGGGTGAGGTGGTCCATGCGGGAGTCGAAGTCGAGTTGCGCCAGGAGGCTCTTGCCGACGGCGCTGGCATGGGCGGTTTCGGCGAAGGGGGCCCACTCGTGGACGGGTGGGGCCAAGGCGCTGTGTGCGCAGCCGTTCACCTCGATCTCGCCGTGGGCGTAGGTGCTGATGTAGACGGCGGCGCCGAGGTCGTCCCGGAGTTGTTCGAGGGCGAGGTCGAGCATCCTCCGGTGGGGATCCGCCTTGGTGACGAGGTCGAGAACGGGGCCGGTGAAGTAGGCGCCGCCGACGGACTCGACGAGCCGCTGCTCAAGGAGCCAGTCCAGCAGCCGCACGGTCGTGTTCAGCGACATCCCGGCCTTGTGCGCCAAGGCGCGGCTGTCGATGCCGCTGGCAGTGCTGATCAGGTGGAGCAGGTCACGGGCACGCTGGGTGGTCTGCCACTTCTGGGGCACGGCGGCGGGGGTGTTGCGGTGGCGGGCCATGTCGTTGAGGACGGCGGGGCGCAACGCGTTCACCGACCAGGGCTCCGTCGTCCCCTGGCCGTCGCCGGTGTCCGCCTCGGCGGCGGCCTGCCGCAGCAGGTGCACCGCG
Source organism: Streptomyces sp. NBC_01232 (assembly GCF_035989885.1). Lineage (GTDB taxonomy): Bacteria > Actinomycetota > Actinomycetes > Streptomycetales > Streptomycetaceae > Streptomyces. Next base: position 23,270 of record NZ_CP108520.1, on the reverse strand, counting down.
GCCGCGGTCGCGTCGGGCCGCAGATCGGGCAGCGGCAGATGGAGCCCGCCGCCCTGGGCGGGGGGCAGCGCGGCCAGGTGCGGCCGCCGCCCGCCGGCCGTCGCCGGCCGGGGAGCGGGCCCGTATTCGGGAACCTGGGGAGCGGGTACGAGGTGCAGCTGCGGCTGCTCGCCGCCCACCGCGCCGGCCGTGGTGGGGGAGTCGTCGGTGTCGGGGTGCAGCAGGTGCCCGGGCACGCCCAGCCCTTCGCGGACCTCGTCGAAGTACTCCTCGTCCTCGGGCTGTCCGGGCTCTGCGTCGGGGAGGCGGCGGGCGAGCGCGGCCAGGAGGCGCGCGGCGTCACCGTGGCCGTGCCGGGAGGCCTCGGCCACCAGGAACCGTGCCTCGTCCGTCCAGTCCGCCCCCACGCGCAATGCGAGCGCGGCCATGCGGAACATCGCTCCCGGGTGGCCGGCGGAGGCGGACTCGCCGAGCCAGTCCGCTGCCACGGTCAGCTCACCCCGGCGCAGGGCCTTCGAACCGAGCAGGTACAGCGAGTTCGCCCGCTCCCACCCGTCCCGGTCCAGCCGGTACAAGCCGCTCAGCGGACCGAAGTCCCCTTGCGGCCGGTCCCAGAAGTCCTCCGGCCCGGCCAGCTTCGCCAGCAGCTCCACCAGCCCGGCCGACGGCGGAAGGCCGCGGCTGTCGTCGATCAAACGGGTCACCACCGTCACCTGTCCCTCTCCCTGCGTCCTGATGATTTCCGGTGCGCATCACGGATGAACGTCTGCAGCGCGTGCCGCAGATCCACAACCGCGTGGTGACGCTCCTGGTGGAGTCGTCGGGCGCGTATGCCGAGGGCGGCGGCGATCTCGACGTCGGTCAGGCCCTGGATCTGCAGCCGCACCACCTGCCGGCGCACCGACGACGGCATCGCGTCGATCGCCCCCACCAGCAGGTCCCGCATCGGGTCCAGATCCCCGACCGCCACCTGCTCCGGCGACGGGGCCAGCGACGTGGCGGACGACTCCACCATGTCCCCCACCAGTTCCTGACGGGCCTTCGCGTTCAGCTGGTTGAGAGCCAGGTTCCACGCCGACCTGCGCAGGTACGCGGTCAGGTTCACCACGTCACCCAGCAGCCCTTCGGCCGCCCGCGTGATCACGTTGGACACCGCCTGACCCACGACGTCCTCGCACGCCGCCCACGACAACTTCCCGCCGGTCTTCCCGCGCAGCACCACCGGCTCCTTCTCCAGGAACTCCAGTGCCTGCCTCGTCAGCTCTTGGGCCTGCTCGGAGTCGGCCCACCCGCTGCCGCGACTTCCTTCCGCCCCGGCCGCGCCGGGTTCCACCGCCACCAACGGCTTGTCCGCGCGCGAGCGCGGTGGCGTCTTGGGCATCTCACCTGCTACCACGGCGCGCGCTCCTTCGGTGAGGGCCACGATCGGTCGGCATCGGGGTCCACCGCCGTGTCGACCAGGATCAGCCCCCTGCCGTCGGCGACCGTCACGCGCACCCGGGAGGGTCCGGACACCTCGACGTGCACCATGACCGGCACCCGGCCGGCCGCCGCCGGGACCACCGCGGCCACGTCCTCTTGAGGGGGTTCCGGTACTGCCGTGCGGGACCTGCGGTCACGCCACAGCTTCATCAGGGGGGCCGCCAGGGCAGCCACCGCGCCCATAGCCGGGGGGATCCCGGTCCAGTCGAAGGGCATCTGAAGTCGTTCTCCATCTGCGGTCGGTACGGGCACGGATCGTGCCCACGCAACCCAGACAGCCGACCCACCCCCCTTCTCCCTTCAGCACCCCCTGAATCACCCATTCGAGTGACGGTGGCCGTCCCGTAGGCAGAGTCAGACATCTCCACGGCCAGCTGACCTGCATCAATGCGGGGATTCGGCAGTGGGCCTGGGCCCTGTGTACTGGACTACCCGGGTTTCGGTCTCGGGCGCATCAGGACAAGCAGCGCGCGCAGCCCCCCGAAGCAGCTCCGTGAACCGACTCACGGACCTCGCCTTGGGCACCTCGGACCGTCGTGGGCGAGGAGGCGAAGAGCTGGCCGCGACGCCCTGCCGGAAGCCCACGAGGCCGACGTCATGCCATTCGCGTCCGCCGCGCTCCGGGGAGATGAACGCGACGGGGCGTTGGGCGCGGTCGTAGGGCGGGTCGGATGGGTCTTCCCATGCGGGGTCGATGTTCGCCTCCTCCGCAAAGGTGATTTTTGCCCTCGCGTACGCGTAGGCGGCTTGTGCGGTGTGCCCCCGACTTGCCCTGAAAGTAGGGCTGGGGGCGCTACGGGCCGGTTCCGGCTGGATGCCCCGTGGCTGGGCCTCTCCGACGACATCGAGGGCACCGACCAGTTGTCGGGCTGGGTCGCCGACGACACGGACGCCGACGCCCTGGCTGCCCTGGCCGCGGGTCCGGTCGGTGCCATGCTGACCCGGCTCACCGCGCCCGGGGCGGGTCCGCTCGCGGTGCTCGGCGACGTCCGGGTGACCGACCGGTTCCGCTCCGGATCCGGAGCCTTGCGCATCACGCTGGAATGGCCGGCCCGCCTGCGCGGCACCACCACGCGGACCGGCCGCGGCGGCGTGGTCCGCCACGGCGTCCCGCAGGCCAGGACCGGCGAGGACTGCGTATGCGAGCGGCACGACTGCGGCGGCCTGGACCCGGTCCTGTGGTGCGCCGAGCACGGGGACGACGTCGCCCCGGTACTGGACTGGCACGCGGGCGGCGGCCTGCGCTGCGCACAGCTCACGCGCGGCAGGGCGGCGAGCGCGTAGGGGCTCGTCGGCTGCGGGTGGTCCCGGCGCACCCTCGGATGCGCCGGGCGCCGGTCAGGCCCGGATTTCACCGTCCGGGGTGCTGGCCGCGCGCTGGTACCAGGCTTCTGCCTCGGTCCCGCGGCCAGTGTCCCGCAGCAGCACTGCGAGGTTGTTCATGGCGTTGGTGTGTCCGGTGTTGGCGGCGCGCTGGAACCAGGGTTCCGCCTCGGTCTCGCGGCCAGTGTTCACCAGCAGCAGTGCGAGGTTGTTCATGGTGTCGGCGTGTCCGGCTTCGGCGGCGCGTTCGTACCAGGGTTCCGCCTCGGTCTCGCGGCCAGTGTTCACCAGCAGCACCCCGAGGTTGTTCATGGCCTTGGTGTTTCCGGCGTCGGCGGCGCGTTCGTACCAGGGTTCTGCCTCGGTCTCGCGGCCAGTGTTCACCAGCAGCACCCCGAGGTTGTTCATGGCTTCGGTGTTTCCGGCGTCGGCGGCGCGTTCGTACCAGGGTTCCGCCTCGGTCTCGCGGCCAGTGTTCACCAGCAGCAGTGCGAGGTTGTTCATGGCGTTGGTGTGTCCGGCTTCGGCGGCGCGCTGGAACCAGGGTTGCGCCTCGGTCTCGCGGCCAGTGTTATGCAGCAGCGCTCCGAGGTCGTTCATGGCGTCGGTGCTCCCGGCGTCGGCGGCTTTCCGGTACCAGGTTTCTGCTTCGTCGGTGCGGCCGGTGCCGGCCAGCAGCACTCCGAGGCCGTGCATGGCGTCGGTGTTTCCGGCGTCGGCGGCTTTTCGGTACCAGGTTTCTGCCTCGTTGGTGCGGCCGGTGTTTTCCAGCAGCACGCCGAGGTTGTTCATGGCGTCGATCTGTCCGGCGTCGGCGGCTTTTCGGTACCAGGTTTCTGCCTCGTTGGTGCGGCCGGTGTTTTCCAGCAGCACGCCGAGGTTGTTCATGACGTCGATCTGTCCGGCGTCGGCGGCCTTCCGGTACCAGGTTTCTGCCTCGTCGATGCGGTCAGCCTCTTGCAGCAGCCACGCGAGGCTGAACATGGCGTCGGAGTCTCCGGCTTCGGCGGCCCGTTGGAGGTGCTGCTCGTCGGTTTCCGACGCCTCCGCTGCCGGCACGGGGGTGGGCCCGGGTGCGAGGTGGGCGGTGCGCAGGCGTGCGGCGACGTCTTTGGCGGTGGGGGGACGGCCGGCGGGGTCTTTGGCAATAAGGGAGGTGATGAGGTTGTCGATGTCGGGCGGGATTGCGGGCTGGCGGGTGCTGGGCGGTTCGGGAGTGGTGGACAGATGCATGGCGATGACGGCGTACGCGGAGTCCGCGGTGAACAGGGGGCGCCCGGTGAGGAGCTCGTAGAGGCTGGCACCCAGGGCATACAGGTCGGCCGAGTGCGTCGGTGTCTGGCCTCTGAGCTGCTCGGGAGCCATGTAGTGAGGGCTGCCGAGCAGCGCTCCGGTCATGGTCAGGCCGATCGTGCCGTCCTGGACCTGGGCGATCCCGAAGTCGCAGATCTTGACGGTGCCGTCGTCGAGCAGCATGAGGTTGGCTGGCTTGATGTCGCGGTGGACGATGTTCCGCGTGTGGGCGGCGGCCAGCCCGTCGCACACCTGGGCGCCGTACTCCACCACCTGCTCCAGGGGAAGCCCGCCGGGGTGGTCCTCGCGCAGGACCGTCGCGAGATCACGACCTTCCAGGAACTCCATGACGAGGAACGGAGAGACTTCCACCTGCCCGTCGGCGCTCGTCTCCCGGTGCTCGCCCAGGTCGTGGACGACGGCGATGTTGCGGTGGTTCAGCCGGGCGGCTGCTTCGCCCTCACGGCGGAAGCGGGCCAGGACCTGGGCAGCGAGCCGTTCGTCACGCAGATGGGAGGTGAGCACCGTCTTGACCGCGACGGTACGGCGCAGCCTCAGATCGGACGCCGCCCACACCTCGCCCATGCCGCCGTGCCCCAACCGGCTCTCGAGCCGGTAGCGGCCCGCTAGCTCCATCCCCCTGTACATGCAGGTCAACGTATGCGACTCGCCCGCGATACGACAAGAATCCTCCGAACCTGGGCGGGGTTTTCCGGCCGCATCCGCCAGCCCGCTGCCAGGAGTACGAGCACCGCCGCGACACCGAGACCGGTCCGCTGCGCGGGTCGGCTCCGGCCGGTCCCGGTGTGTGCCCTCGGATGTGCCGGGGGCCGGTCAGGCCCGGATCTCGTTGACCAGCATCCGCAGGGTCAGGCTGTGCTTCTCGGGCGGCAGGGCCTCCATCGCGGTGGTGGCGTGCGCGACACCGCCCGCCCGGTCGCCGGACCGGGCGAGCATCAACCCTCGGTGGAGCTCCAGGTGCGTTGCGAAGCGGGGCAGGGTGGCGGGGAGTTCGGCGAGGGCCTGATCCTGCGCCTCGGTCGCGGCTTTCTCCTCGCCAAGGCGGGCCAGGAGCAGGGACCGGAACACGTTGAGCCGCCACCACGGCACGGCGTAGTCGGAGGTCTGCTCGTGGGTGCCGGCCGAGTCGAAGACCCGCCGCCCGCGCTCGTCGAGGGCGAGGGCGCCGGCCCGGTCGCCGCGGAGGGCGGCGGCGTGGGCCTTGCCGTAGATGGCGTTGAGCAGGCCGAGGGAGGGCCGCTCGTCGAGGGCGAGGGCTTGGTCGGCGCGATCACCGGCACCCTGATCCGTCCCGGCCTGCTCGTCCTCGGCCGCCAGGACCGGCACGGCCGGCTGCGCGCGGTGGGCCGGACCGTCCCGCTGCGCCCGGACGCCGCCCGGCGGGTCGCCGAGCACCTGACCGCGGCCGCGCCCGGGCACCCGTGGGAGGGCGTGCGCTTCTCGGCGGCGTGGGGGAGCCGCGACGCCCTTGACGCCACCCTCGTGCGCCCTGCCCTGGTCGCCGAGTAAGCGCCGACCGGGCCGTCGACCACGGCGGGATCTACCGCCACCCGCTCCGGCTCCAGCGGCTGCGCCTGGACGTGACCGCGGACGACGTGCCGCGGTTCGGCAGGGGCTGGCTGCGGCGGCCGGCTGAGCAGTGTGTGTGTGTGCTTCGACCGCACTCGGTCTCGGCGTGCCGCGGTGAAGACTTGGGCATGATGGTGGACCTTCGGTCCGATCGATCTGAGGTGTTTTTCGTGGGGCTTGTGACTGTGCAGGTTCTGGCTGGGATCGTCTTGCTGGTGGCAGGTGCTTGCGTGGTTCAGGAGTGGGGCGCCGCTCATTTCCGGGCCGCCTTTGCGTACTTGGCGTTCGGCGGTGGGCTGGGCGTGGGGATGCTTGTCTTCGCCGGTGAAGTACGGGACGTCCTGACCGCGCTGGTGTAGGTCTGCCCCGCTGTCGACGGGCGCGTTTGATCAGGATTTTTGGGCCGTCACCCTCTGGGTGGCGGCTTCTTGCATGCCGCGCCGCGTACCGGGATGAAGTGGCGTCCCGGGGAAGTCACCGCGGTGCCGTGCTCAGTCTGCTGATGCGCCCCGGCACGGCCGCAGACGGGTTCGGGCTGCGATATCCGTTCCGAACCTCCACGGCCTGGGCCGCAGCGTTCTACGGTGGCGGTAGCACCCCACCGCAGGAGGAGCCGATGAGCGCCCAGCCCGACCACACACCCGCCGCCCCGTACGCGCCTGCGCCCGGTGCGCCGGCCGAACTCCTCGCCCTGCTCCGTGCGGATCGGCGTGCGGAGCGGTGGGTGCCGGCGTTCGAGAGGGAGTGGGCGGCCGCGTTGGAGGAGTCGCGCCGGACGTTCTCCCTGACCACCCTCTACGAGGTCGTGCACGTTTGGCAGGCCCGACTCGCCTCCGCCCCCGCGGTCGACGCCTTCGTGGCGTCCGGCCACGACGAGACGGGGTTCGTGGACATGGCCGAGCTGCGCGGCCGGCGGCGCCGGTGAGCCTGCCCCTGTACGCGGTCCGCCTCTCGACACCGGCCGCGAAGGTCCTCGCCGAACTCCCCGAGCACGCCGAGGAAACGGTCTGGGACCTCCTCGACGCCGCCGCGGCCGACCCGTGGGGCTTCCGCCAGTGGGACCCCGACGACCCTGAAGGTGAAGACGTCCGGATCGCGTCCGCCGGCCAGCTGTCCGTCATCTACTTCGCCAACCGTGCGATGCGCCACCTGTCCGTCCTGGACATCGTCTGGCTCGGCTAGAACCTGGCCGCCGCCCCGGCAGTGCCGACAGCGCGCACGCTGCACGGTGGCAGCAAGCTCGGCGAGTGCCACCCGTCGAGCAGGAAGCTCGGGTCGCATCCTGTATTTCCGCGACGATCCTCTGAGTTCCGGGTCGAACGTGCGACCGTGGTGGGCTCGCAAGAGCGTTCACCGCTGATCTGCAGGGCGATGCGCAGATGTGCCCGGGGCGGCGACTGTCGCATGGGGCCGCGGCCCGTCAGCGGGTCGTGGGTGTCGGAACAGAAGTCATGTCGCCTTTTCTCTAGCTTGGCGAGCTGTCGTACCAGGTCTCGACCCAGCACTACGACCAGGTGGTCCGTCCTTCGAGAATAGGTCTCGGATGATCTACAAGAACTCCGAGGCCCTCGTTGGTGTTCAAAGGGACCACTTCAGCGCGAGGAGCAGAAACGCATCCCGTAGGTCACTGCACAGACATCACCGACTTCTACAAGGACATCACCGAGCAGGTGCGTGGCCGCCGCGACCTGCGGACAGGTCGATGCACAGCACTACCGTCACGCGACCAGGACGCCGTTCGCGCACTTGCAGAGGGACATCATCGTCTTCGGCGCCTTGCTCATCTACAGCACGCCTGCACCTCCATCTGCACGTTGAGTGGGACCGCTTCCGCGTGTACGAGACGCACTCACCCAGATGGAGGGGACGGTCATCATCGTCATGGACGACGTCGGCACCTCGGTCCCGGACCGGAAATCGAGAAAGTCAGGAAGCCGTCCGTGCAGCCCCAGGTGCTCGTGGCCGGGCCTCCTTGCCACAGGTTGTGACCAGGCCGGAAGGCATGTCCACGACTCCGGACAGGCGCACGCGGACTGACAGGGCGAGACGACGCGTCCATGTACCGCATCCTCGACTGCCAGTTGTACGGGTGACGAGCTCACCGGAGAGAAGAAGGCCCTGGCCAATGCGGTGTTCGGGACGAGTTCAAGTTCGCGGGTAGCGATCGCGGAGCTCTTGCGTGCGAAGCGCTCGCGTGTCGTGTCGAAGACCGGCGCGAACCACCAGGACGGACAACGTCGGCCGAGGGCCGAGGGACTGAGCAGCTAACAGCTGGTCACAAGGCCACGACCGACCTCGTGCGGCAAATGCCGGGCCGGGTGCCGTGGCCCCGCGCCCTCTGAGGGATCCGCAACTTTGCGGCTCACCGGCAGGGTATGTCGGCGGGTGCCGATACTCTGGGTGCGCCCATTCGGGTCGCTTGTGCGGCTTCGGGATGGCCGGGTGTCACGGATCGTCCGCCCGGCCTTTCTGAAGACACACGGCGGTCCTGATTGGGGGGCTCCCATGCCGGAGAGCGACAAGCCGACGTCCGACGGTTCCGAGGACGAAGGCCGACCGCCTGTCCGGGGTGAGGGCCGCACCACCGTTCGCGAGATGCTGCTCGCCGGCTTCGTCCAGGCCTTCATGGCCGGCGTTGCCGACGAGGCCGCGCACTGGTTCTTCCGGTGCTTGGTGTGGCTGTACGAGATGCTCGTCAGCCGTCTGTAAAACGCGACGCGCCCCTTGGTGCGGGAACACCAAGAGGCGCGAGGTGCGGGGTTCCACCCGCGGCGGTCTCTGTCCAAGGTTCGAGCCGGGCAGAGGCCGCCGTACCGCGTCACATCAGTCTGCCGCGCGCCACTGACAACGTTCACGCAGGAACATGATCTGTGTGCACGCGTGCACATGCCGCAGGGCTCCACTGTAGCGAGTTGCCCACGAGGGTGGACATCCTGTCCACCCTCGTGGGCAACTCCACGAGGGCAAGCCCGTGGCCACCTCGGTGTCGATGAGCGTGCTGTGCGGCTCCGTGAACCGGTTCACGGAGCCGGGTTCCGTCCTCCTGTTGTTCACGACGAGGGCGAGGTCCTGAACGAAGGCTGCCGGGACGGACGCCGTGGTGCCGTGCCGGGGAGCCTGCTGCCTCACGCCCGGGTGACGGTGGTGGGGTCGGCGTGCCATTCGCGTCCGCCGTGCTCGGGCGCGATGAATGCCACCACCTGCCTGCGGCGGCTGCCGGGTGGGTCGGAGGGGTCTTCCCATGTGGGGTCGATGTCCCGGAGGATCCCGGTCCGGCCGTAGGCGTCCTGGACGCGGTGCCCGATGTCGGTGCGGTCGATCACCGGACGTCCTGCTCACCGACGTGGGGGTGGTGGCGGATGTCGACGTTGCAGTCCGAGACCCCGGAGAGGTCCCCCGTCCGCCGGCACACCGCCCGCCGGGCCGCTGCGCCCGCGCACCGCGAACAGCCCGGGACCGGTTCGGGGTCGAGCCGGGGGAGCGTCACGTGCACCGGGCCGCCCTGGCCTCCGCCGGGCGCTCCGGGCTTGCTGTCGTACGTCATGCCGTCACCGCTCCTCGACCGTCCCCGCAGGCCCCCGCACGGATACCGTCGGTGATCTGATGTCCCCTCACCAGGGGCATCGGTAGGGGCAAGATGGAGTGATGGACCTGGGGGACTTGATCAGAGACCTGCGCATCGCGCGAGGATGGTCGCAGGGCCGGCTGTCCGACCGAATCAACATTCGGTACGGCACCGCCCTGACCCGCGAGTACGTGTCCCGGTGGGAGCGCGGTGCGGTGACGCCGGGTGCCTACTACCTGCGGTGCCTGTCCGTGGTGCTGGACGTGCCCCTGGCTGTGTTGGAGGGTCAAGTGGATCGACGTGCGTTCCTCACCGACGCGGCCGGCGCCGCGATAGCCCCTGTGGTGGCCTCGGACCTCCTCAGCGCGGGGTTCGCCGCCCGCCTGACCGGTGGCCCCTCCGTGGAGGCGTGGGAGGCCAAACTGGCGGTCTATGGGACCGAGTACATGAGCCTGGGCGCCGCCGACATCCAGCGCCGGGTCAGCGCCGAGCTCGTCACCGTGCAGCAGCAGCTCGACGACCCGCGCCTGTGGTCGGTCGCGGCCCGTCTGATGACCTTGTATGCGAAGACGTTCCCGGGTTCGGACGGGGCGAAGGCGGTGCACTGGTACCGGATGGCCGCGAAGGCCGCCGACGCCTCCGGCGACGTCGACACCCGTGTGTGGGTCCGTGGCCGTGCCGCGATCGCCCTCGGCTACGAGGGCGCCGCCCTCCCGATCGCGGACGTTTTCGCCGACCAGGCCATCGCCCTCAGCGACCGCCCGTCCCTGGGCCTGCTGAACGCGGTCTTCGGCAAGGCCCATGCCGCCGCCCTCCGGGGCGACCATGCCACCGCGAGACGGCTGCTCGCCCAGGGCCGGCGCATCTTCGACCGGGCCGGCTCCCACGAACAGACCTCCGACTACGCCGTCCCCCACTGGCGCCTCAACGTGTTTGTCTCCCTGCTCGCCGCCCGCCTCGGCGACGAGACCACAGCCGTCACCGCCCAGGACGCGGCCCGCGCGGAGCTCCCCGCGACCCTGCCCCGGTTCGCCACCCACCTGGAGATGCACCGCGGCCTGATGCTCGCCCGCTCCGGCGACACCACCGCCGGCACCGCCCACGCCCGCACGGCGCTGGACGCACTCCCGCCGGAGAAACACTCCCTGACCCTGCGCCTGCTCATGGCGGAAGTCGAGCAGTCCTAGCCTCTGCTCCGACCCAGGTGGCTTCCCTCCAGGCAAACACATTGCGAGGGCACGGCTATCCGGCCATGCTGGCCGAAATTGGAGTAGGAGAGTCGTCAGCGCGACGCGAGGGGGATGGATGGCCGCGAGCTTGCACGAGATGGAGCAGCGTCACCGCTCGAACCTGGAGGCCTTCGTTCTCCGGGCTCGCCGCGTCGAGAAGCACTCGCTGGCTGCCGACTGGGAAGGGCTGGTCGCGCTCGGCGCAGGTTCGCTGAAGGTGACGGTGACGGGCGAGCAGGCCGTGGTGCGACAGGAACTCCCGCCGGAAGAACTGGTCGAGTCGGCCGCTGCGCGAGTGCGGCCGCTGCTCCTGGAAGAAGACCCCTGTTCCTACCTGAAGGCCCTGGCAGCAGTGGGCTACTTCTGCCGTCACTTCCCCGGAGAGACAGGCGAGGTCAAGGCGAAACGCGCTGAGTGGCAGGCACGAACGAAACCAGCAGCGGACAGCGGGTACACGGTGATGGTCGCAAACACCACCACCGGCCAGACCGCCTCTCTGACAGACCACGACCTGGCCTGGGCCTGGATCTACGGGGACGTGGTCCACCACGATCCCAAAAAGCGCCGCGAAGCCGACCCGTTCGGCCTGGCAGAACGCTTCCGCGCCGCAGTGCCCCTCGTCACCTGGGCCATGGTCGCCGCGATCGAACTCCTCAACCACATCCGAGCCCTGCAGCACGACGCAATCCTCGGCCTGAGCCCGGACGTGCTCGACCAGGAGGTCGTGCTGCGCTCCACGACATGGGAGCACACAGCACAGGCACTCACCGCGCCGCCGGGCACCCCCGCACCCGAGCATGCCCTCTCACCCTTCCCCCGAGGCTGGACGAGCCTCCAAGGCACGGCCGCCGCACAGCCAATCCGCAGCGACGTCTCCGCAGCGTCCGTCCCGGACTAGTGTGCCCCGAACGTGCGGCACAGGATGCCGGCCGGTTCGACGGTGTTCGGCATGACTCCGCCGCGTTGGGTATGGCACGGAGATGGTGAAGCAGCTGCCGTTCGGGATGCGGACCCCGGTCGCGGTGACGTACGTCCGGTGCGCGCGGTGTGGGGCACTGGGTGAGGTCGTCCTCGAGGGACAAGTACGGCAACTGGACACCCGACAAGAAGTTCCCGAACTACCTCAGCGGGGCGGGGCCCGCCGCCGTCGTCTACCGCGACCCCAAGAACGGCACCAAGGACCAGCTCCTGGTCGTCCACCGCGGCTGGGGCAACCGCGCCGCCGGTTCCGACGCTGCCGAAGTCGACGCCTTCATCGCCGCCGAAGAAGCAGCTAACGCCGCCCAGAACGAAACTCACTGACCCCCACGGTCACCAGCGCCCGGGACGTGCGCCGTACCTTCCCGCCCGGGAAAGTGCGGCGCGTGCCGGGGTCGGGTGGCGCTACCGGGTGAGGCTGATGGGCTTGCAGTCGGGGGTGGCGCAGCCGAGTTCGTTCTGGTCGTCGGGAAGCAGCCGGCTCGTGATCCGCTTCGGGGCGGGGCGTGCCTCGTACTCGGCGAGGATGGTTCCGGAGCCGTCGACGACGGTGATCAGGGAGGGGACGATCGTGCCGCCGGTGAGGACGAGGGTGGGCACCGATCCCCTGTAGCGAACGCTGAACAGGCCCACGTCCTCCGCCTTCACGTCGGCCGGCTCGACCACGGTCAGGCCGCTGTCGGCCTCCGGGTGGATCTCGGTCACCGGGATCGAGCCCAGAGCAGGTCCCGCGGGGCCGTCCCCGGATCCGGGAATCGCGCCGAGGTCGGTCACTTCGGGCGTGGCGTCAGACATGGTCTCTCCTCACAGGACGGCACACTGCCTTCCTGGTCAGAGCGTTCCATCGGAGATCACCACCGGGCAGGCACTCCCGGGCGAACGGCCGGAACCCGACGATGGCGCAAACACCGCGCACACGCCGGTGCCCTGCAACGGCCCATGTCGCTTCATCCAGAGTCACTAGCGCCCGGATGCGATGCGCCGGTTTTGTGTCAGTGGGGGTGGTGTCAGTGATGGGTCGTCAGTCAGGGGTGTTTGTGCTGGTGGTGTGAGTGGTTGAGGTGGGCGTCGCTGACATGTAGGTGGTGTCGGGTGTGGCTGTCACTGTCATGGGCTGGCACACCCCCGGGTGGTTTGCTGCCGTGGAAACGGTGTTTCTGATTCCTGTGGGGTGGTCCAGGGTGAGGCTTGGCCTGGTGCAGGGGGGCGGGCTCGGCGGCGGGAGTGGAGGGTGGGGGAGCGGGATGGTTTGCCTGATGCGGTGCGTGGGGGAGTGCGTGGGGCGGCGGTCGGCCGGTTGCTGGAGCTGCGTGAGACCGGTTCGCTGACTTCGGGGCATGTCCGGTTGGCTGCGGGGGCGTTGGGGGTGTCGGAGCGGACGGTGTGGCGGTGGCTCGCGGAGCCTGTTCACGCCGATGGTGCTGTACGCCTGCCCGGCGTGCGCGCGGCGCGGGCGGACCGTTTCACCGTTACCGCTGAGGTCCGGGCGTTGCTGGCCCTGTGGGGCGGGAACGTGGCGGCTGTGCACCGGGAACTTGCCGGCCGTGCTGCCCGGCAGCCGCCTGCTGGGACTGCGCCGTCGTTGACCACATTGCGTCGTGCGCTGCGTCGTGATTTGACTGCGGGGGAGCGGGCGGGGCTTGCCGGTGGTGAGCGTGAGGCCCGCAAGCATGATGTGTTCCTGGCCCGGCCGCGGGGATGGCGGAACCAGGTGTGGGAGGCCGATCACGTCCAGGCCCCGGTCCTGGTCGATGTAGAGGGCGCTGCGCGCCGGCCGTGGGTCACCTGGTTCGTGGACTGCGCGTCGAACACGATCATGGGTGTGGCGGTCACCCCGGGGCATCCGTCGCGGGAGTCGGTCCTGGCCGCGCTCCGGGCGGCCGTGGTGCGCGAGGAGCCGTTCGGGCCGCAGGGCGGACTCCCGGAGAAGGTACGCGTGGACCGGGGCAAGGACTTCCTGTCGAGGACGGTGACCGCCGCGTTCGACGCCCTGGCCGTGGAGGTGGAGGACCTGCCCCCGTACACCCCGCACCTCAAGGGCACCGTGGAGGGCTTGAACCGGGCCGTGGAGTCGATGTTCCTGGCCGCGCTGCCCGGCTACGTACGCCAGCCGCGTCCGGGCCGGCGCCGGACGCGGCCGACGGACGAGGTGCTCCTGGACTTCGAGGACTTCACCGCCCGCCTGTTGGACTGGGTGGCCTGGTGGAACACCTCCCACCACCCGGGACCGTTGAAGGGCCGGTCCCCGCTCCAGGTGTGGGAGGCGGATCCGACGCCGCTGCGCGAGATCGGCGCGGACGAGTTGTGGACGTTCACCCTGGAGGACGACGGCCGCGTCCGGGTGCTCTCCACCAAGGGCGTCCGTTTCAGGAACCGCGACTACGTGGCGGCGTGGATGACGGGCCTGGCCGGTGAGCGGGTGCGCGTACGGTTCATGCCGCACCACGATCACCGCATCGAGGTGTTCGACGCATCCACCGGCCGCTACCTGGGCCCCGCCGAGCCGGCCGACGCTGCGACGCCGGAGCAGATCAGCGCGGTGCGTACCGCGCGGGCGGCCCGCACCCGCCGGCTGCGCCAGGACTTGAGAGCTGCGCAGCAGGACCGCTACGCCGCCCAGGCCCGGCCGGCCCGCCCTGAGCGGTTGAACACTCTCACCTCACAGGAAGCGGGCCGGGAACTTGCCGAGGAGAAGACGGCGGATCTGTCGCGGCTGGCGTTGCCGGACCTGATCCCGCCAGCCGCGCCGCCCGCCGGCTGGCGCACCCCGCCTTCCCTCGCCGCCCGCACCCGCCCCGCCCCTGCGAGTGGGCCGACCGCCGACGAGCAGCCCCGTCCAGGCACTGCCGACGCCCACAGCCCCGGCACTGCCGCCGGCGCCGACACCACCGGCGAGGGAGAACCACGGTGACCGTCCCGACCTACCAGTACGCCGACCTCCCGGACGCCTGCGTGGTCGCCACCCGCGCCCTGCTCACTGCCCGGGAGAACATCGGCGACACCGTCGCCGCCCGCGCCATGATGTGCATCCACGGCGGCGCAGGCTTCGGCAAGACCCTCGCCGTCAACACCTGCCTGCGCGAACTCGAACCCGGCGAGGACATCCACAAGATCACCTTCCGTGCCCGGCCCACCGCCCGCGCGGTGCGCTACGAACTGTTCACCGCGCTCGGCCTGCCCGGCGAACCACCACGCCACCCCAGCGAATTCGACCGCCTGCTCAAGACCGCACTGGCCGAACACCCCCGCACCTTCCTGGTCGACGAGGCCCAGTGGCTCAGCGGGGAGGCATTCGAATACTTCCGCTACCTGTGGGACGAACCCGCCACACAACTCGCGATCATCTTCGTCGGCGGCGAGGGCTGCCACACCGTGCTGCACCGCGAGCCGATGCTGTCCTCCCGGATCTTCATCTGGCAGCACTTCACCCGCCTCACCCCGAACGAGGTCCTGGAGGTCGTCCCTCTCTTCCACCCCATCTGGCAGGACACCGACCCCGCCGACATCACCTTCGCCGACGAACACGCCGCCCACGGCAACTTCCGCAACTGGGCGAGACTGACCGCCCATCTGCGCACTGCCCTGGCCCGCACGGGGCGCGCACAGGTCGACAGGGAGGTTCTGCGGTGGGCCTTCAGCCGCCTGGGATGACCGCCGGCACGGCGGCCGCACCCAACAGCCCATCGACCGAACACTGCGGGCACCGTGCGAGAGTCCGCACGCTCCCGACACCTGGCCGCCACGACGGCGCCGGCTTCCTCCGTCCGATGAGGGGCTGACGGATGACGCAGGTGATCCGGGACGGCATGTTGTCCCATGCGGTGTTGGTGGAGCGCCTCCTCGCGATCGACGAGGCAGGCCGGCTGCTGGGCCCGCACCGTCACGCCGCGGCGCACCTTGCCCGGGTTCCGGTGAAGACGGTGACACGCTGGCTGTGGCAGGCACGCGACGAACCCCCGCCCCGGACCCCGCCCGCCCGCGCGGGATGGTTGTTGAAGGCCCCCGCCTGGGACGAGACGGTGTGGGCCCGGATGGACACTCTGGTGGCAGCCGAACACGATCTGAGGCGCGGCCGGAAGCCGGGTCCCCGCCCTGCCGCGGACCTGTCCACGCCTCTGTACCGGGCCCGCCGTTGCCCCTGCGAGGGCGACCATCCCTTCGTGGCTGGCCCCGACTGCGCTGCGGCGGGCGTGGACACGCTGATCCCCGAAGCGGACGTGGTGGTCACCGACGCCCTGGAACAGACCGCCTCCGCCCTGCGGCACGTCGTGGCCGCTGGCGGCGTGATGAACATCGACGGCGCCCCGGGGACCGGCAAGACCATCGCCCTGCAGTACGCCCTCGCCCGACTGCCGCCCGGCCCGGACGTGCGCCGGGTCCCGATACCCGTGGGCGCCACGATCGCCCAGCTACGCCACGCGATCGCCGGAGCACTCGCACTCAAGGTGCGCTCCGACAACCGGCGCAACACCACCGACCAGGCCCTGGCCACCGCGCTGCGCAGCCCGCACGTGCTGGTGTGCGACGACATCCAACGGCTGTCCCCGCCCGCCCTGGAATACCTCTGCCGCCTGGCAGCCGACCCCGGCGCACCCACCACCCTCATCCTGGCCGGAACCGGAAGCACCCAAGCCCTCCAGCGGATACCAGAGCTCGCCTCCCGCATCCTGACCCGCCAGCACATCCCGCCGCTCACCCCCGCTCAGGCCCAGGCCGTCCTGCCCGCCTTCCACCCGCTCTGGGGCAGGGTGCCGCCACAGCACATCGCCCGAGCCGACGAACGCTGCGCACGGGGCAACTTCCGCGCCTTCGCCCAGATCACCGCCCACGTCATCGACGCCGTCCTGACGAACCCCCTCGGGTATTCCGGCAGCGCCCTGGTCGAGGCGGCATGCCGCCGGCTCGGGGGCATCTGAACGGCCTCACTCCAGGGCGCCGCTGTGTGGGGCGTTCATGAAGTGCAGCGTCAGTGCCGTGGGGCGGTACATCCACCGCGTCACCGTCCCGGGAACGGCACTTGAGAGCAACTCCCCTCTCCACCCAAGCCGCGGCATCGATTTACGTATGCGCCATGCGGTATCCGCATGAAATGGGCTAGGGTCGCATCATGGTGATGGGTACGGAAGAGCTCCTCAGGCTGACGGTCGCTGCGTTGATGACGCGTACCGGTGAGCGGCAGAACGTTCTCGCCGACGGCCTCGGTCTCTCGCAGGCACAGATCTCCCGCAAGCAGGCCGGCCGGCAGCACTGGTCGCTGGAGGACGTCGACGGCCTGGCCGCGCATTTCGGTCTCCACGTCCTGGACCTCCTCGCCGGCCCCACCCACGCAGTCGGCGTACTCCACGGCTCGACCCCCGCACTGCGCCCCTCCGGCGTCCCCGCCCCGCCCACCGCCCCGGCCGCGCAACTCCCCCTCGCGGCCGTGCAGCTCCCGGCCCAGCCCCCGCAGGCGCCCTCCCCGCTGACCGCTGCGCACATGCTGCTGTGCGTGTTGTGCGGGCAGCCGTGCAGCGAGGAGGTTGACGGGTTCCCGCAGCACCTGAGCGCTGAGGAGTGCGCGGCAGCCATCGCCGCCGCAACCCCGGGCCCGGCGGCGGCCCCGGTAGCACCCGCACCGGCCCCCGTGCCGCAGCAGCTCCCCGCCGCCCCTCCAGCCCCCGCGCCGGAAGCCACGGCGGAGCTCGTCGCGACGGAGCCGGCGCCGGAGGCCGAACCTGCGCCGGAGCCGGTCAAGGAGAGGCCGGCCAAGGCGGGTCCGGCGGTGGTGCGGGGGCCGCGTACGTACGCGTCCGGGACGCTGACCGACCAGATTGCCGGCAACGTCCACGCCGCTCTGCAGGAGTGCGAGGGTGACGTGGAGGCCGCCCAGGCCGCGCTGACCAAGTCCGCGATCCCCGACGTCATGAAGCTGTTCAAGGAATCGCGGGTCGGGGGCCGGTACGAGCATTCCGAGTTCCCGCCGACCGCCGACGTGCTGCGCAAGCGCTCGCAGAAGGGTGCGGATGAGATCTGGGAGGGCCGTCCGAAGTGGCGCAACCCCCATGTCTTCCAGGCGGCCAAGAAGGGTGAGACCTTCGAGGTGACGGCCCTGGATATGAACGCCGCCTACCTGTCGGCCTTCAAGTGCTGGCTCCCGATCGGCCAACTCAAGGAGGACACCAGCGGCGTCCACGACCGCAAAAAATCCGGGGTCCACCTCATCACCCCGGCCGAGTGGGAGCACACCGACCTGCCCAACCCGCTCGGCAACCGGATGGAGCCGGGCGAGTTGTGGGTCACCGAATCCACCCTCCGCCTCCTCCTCGACTGCGCCCGCGACGACCTCGCCGACGCCCCGACCATTCACCGCTCCCTCGTCTCCGGCGGCACCGAAGTCCTGCTGGAAAAACTCCGCCGCGCCCTGGCGGAAGTCCGGAAAACCGCTCTCGCTGAGGGCGACGAACTGACCGTCAACTATGTGAAATCCATGTATTCTAAGCTGGTCTCCACCCTGGGCGAATCCACCGCGAACCGTGATATGCGGCGCCCGGACTGGATGCACATCATGCGCGCGAAAGCATTCGCGAATCTGTGGATGAAAGCCAACAAAATCCATAAGGCCGGATTGCAGGTCGTGGAAATCTCCGGCACCGACGAACTTCACGTCATCGGCGATTGGCGGACAGTTTTCGCCGAGGGCCGGGACCTGAACCAGGTGAAGGAAAAGCAGACTTACACGCTGGGGGGTAAGCGCTGATGGCGGGTTCCGAGGACCTGTGGTCCCGCTGGGGCGAATGGCAGAGGCATGACGCCCGCGGGATGAAGGGCGGGGAGGCCCTGATCCTGGAGCTCAACCGGATCGTGCACTCCTCGGGTATCACCTCGCCCGTCACGTCCCGGCGCGGCCTGGCTGCCCGCCTGCGGTATCTCGACAGCCCCGCCGGCCGCGAAGCCCTCGCCGAACAGGGCGTCAGCACCCGCTCCCTGCGCTCCTGGGCGCGTGGCAAGGCCGTGCCTTCTCCGGCGTCCAGGGAGCGGATCGACGCGGCGTACTGGTGGCGCCGGCGGGAGAACCTGATCCGCTCCGGCTGGCTGGCCCGGCACCTCGACAACGACGGCCGCGGTCGCCGGATGGAGATCTATCCGGTCGACCAGAGTCACGTCGATTCCAAGTACAGCCGCCCCCTCAGCGATCGCTCCATCACCGTCCGGTACATCTGGCCCGACCTCGTCCACGCCTGGGCCGCCCGCAACGAGGCCATGGTCGACGAGATCTGGGACGACGTCATCACCGACCTCGACTCCGACTACGCCGCCTACGCCTACGTCTCCTCCGTCGGCATCGGCGCCTGACTCGCGGTGCTGCTGCCGCATGAGGGTGCCCCCGGCCAAGCAGGCCGGGGGCACCCTCATGCGTGGGCGTTGCGCGCATTACGCCGCTGAGGTTGTGGCGGACTCCAGCGGGACTGTTGTCCCATGTCCAACGAGGGAGTCGGACGGTTGATGGGAGGCCGGGAAGGGCTGGGGAGCAGACCGGCTGGCAGGCGGAGCCGACGGGATGGCGTCCTGCTCGTCGGTGCCGCCGGTGAACAGGATCATGAGGACGGCGAAGACCGCGGCGCCGGAGCCTATGGAGCCGACCACGTCGCCCCCGGTTCCGGGCGCCTGACCTCGGGCCTTGGCGGTCGCCTTGTAGACCAGGTACGCCACCACGGCACTCGTCACAAAGATGGCCGCGGTGAGCGGTGCGATGTGTACGTTCATGAAGGGCCTCCCCGAGGCGCCGTGGCCTGCCCTGTTTGATCCCGCCAAAGATCTCCAGCAGGGCAGGCCGGATACCGCCCTGGACGCTGATGCGACCAGGGTTTCGTGAGGTCGGGCACGCCAGCCTCTACGCGCCCGTCGAAGCGGTGCAGCGGCTCGCAAGACGTCTGAACTGCGGTTTCTTAGCAGCATCCGCACATTCAGAAAAGGTGTGATGCGCGCAAATCACCTACCGGGTGCCAAAAGTCCGTTCCTGCAAGGCAGCGAGTCGGGCGTTGTCGCTGTGGGGTTTCACTGCGAACACCATTCGACCAGAGCCCTTCACGAGGACGAGGCAAACCTGGACCAGAGTCCACAGAGGGGTGAACTTGCCTCTCGCACACGTCGGTCAGACGTACGAGCCTGCCGGCTCTGGTCGCCCTCGGCCTCCTGGGCGCAACCCCGTTGGCGTCGTGAGAGGCGAGGTACTGCCAGCTTGAGCACGGCGACGTACGAGGCGCCTGGGCCGAGCACGGCAACGCCGTGAAGCGTTCCGGCGTGGCACCCCGCAGGCTGCGCCAACCGCCTATCCCCCTCCAGAACCGCGCCGTAGGCGATAGGCGCGGGCCCACCTACGCCGCCCATGCCTACGTCCCTGCCGTCGGTATCGGCGCCTGACCGTCGCCGGGGCGGGCGGGGCTGACGCGCCCCGCCCGCCCCGGCGTCCGGCGTCCGGGAGCATCCGGGTCAGTGCCTGCGGTTGGTGACCACGACGCCGATCGCGGTGGCGAGGGCCGCGCCGACTCCGCCGACCGCCGCGATCGGGGCGGTCAGCGAAGGGTGGGCCACGCACAGGTAGCCGGTGGCGCCCAGGACCAGGACGACGACGAGGGCCAGAAGCAGCGTCTGGAGCGGGTCCGGGGCCGGCCCTTGGGGCGACGGCTGCCGGGACGGGCCCGAGGGCTGGGGCTGTGAGTCGTTGGCGGACATGAGGGTTCCCTCCCGTAAAGGCCTGCGGACGGGCCGCGGCCAGGTGTGAAGCGCGGTGTCTCCACACTTGGGCGGAAGCGGATCTTGCAGGAGTGACAACGGGCTGTTTCCGGTCAACCGGCAACATCAGGCCGTCCCGGGCGGGGTGTTCCCGCGCTGTCACCGCATGCACGACAATCGGGCAACTGCGCTGTTAGGGGACAGTGCTTGCCGGCTGAAAGACAGGCGATGGACGAACCCGAGCTGACGCCGACGGCCGTACCGCAGGAGGCCCCGGCGCCCGAGGTGACACCGGCGGCCGCCTACGCGAACGCCTTACGCAAGGCCGTGCACGGCTACCGGGCGGCCGGCGGGACACAGAAGAAGGTGGCCGCCGCTCTGCACATCTCCCCGGGGACGCTCACCCGGTACCTGAACGGGGAACGAACGGCCTCCCGCAAGACGCTCCTTGCCATACGCGCCTTCCTCGAAGCACAGCAGCCGCACCTGCCCGTCACCGACTGGGCGGAGCTGGATGAGCTGTGCGAGCGCGCCAACCTCGCCAACGGCTCTCCGGCCGTCCGGCTCGCCCAGCTGAAGGAAGAACTCGCCCGTGTGCGCGAGGAACAGCAAGACGCACATCACGTCTCCGAGGAACGCCTGAGCGCACTGGAAGAGCAGGCAGTCGACCTCACTGACCAGCTGAGGCAGGCACTGGACCGCGCGCAGAACGCTGAAAGCGCCGAACGGACCCTCCAAGACGATGTCGCCGAGCGGGACGAGAACCTGCGCCACGCCCAGGACTACACCCGCCAGGTGGAAGCGGAACTCGCCCAGCAGCAGGAGCAGGCACGACTGCTCCTGGTCGAAGTCGGGGTGCTACAGGAGCAGAACCGCCGGCTCCTCGAAGGGCAGCAGGCCGTTTCCGCCCCGGAAACGCAGCCAGACCCCGGATTTACTCCCGAGTACGCCCACCTCGTTAACCGGCACACCACAGCAGCCGAAGACGCCACCACGGGGCCGCAGCAGCACCCACAGCACACCAAACGGAACCCTCCCGAGGAGCGGACACCCACCCGGCCCCGGCCCTCCCGCCGCACCCAGGCCCAGGCCCGCCTCCGCCCCCCTTCACCGGCCTGGATCGTGATCGCCGTCGTAGTCATGGCGTTGTGCGCGTACACCGCCGTCACCGTCGTCCTCGCCGTCCCCGCGGTCCGCTACGACCTGTCCTCGACACTCGGCGTCGCAGCCTCGATGATCACCTGCAACCTGCTGGCGGCGGCACTCACCGGCTGGGCGGGACGCCCCGCCGCCCTGCGGTACGGCCCCCGACTGATCCTGCTGCCGGGACTGATCCTCCTCGCGATCGGATCGCTGATCGCCTCCTGGACCCTGGGATACGACACCTGGGTCACCCAGCCCCCCGCAGCGGACTGGTCCGCACTCCAGCTCATGACCGGCTGCGTGCTGCAAGGCGCGGGCGAGGGACTGTGCGCCTCCGCCGCCGGCGTCGTGCTCGCCACCCGGTTCTGGTACTCCGTACACGACAAGGCGACCACGTGGGCCGTGGCGGTCGGCAGCGCGATCGCCGTCACCGCATCGGGACTGCTCCTCTCCACCTGGGAATGGCGCATCGCGTTCCAGGTCCTGGCCGCCTTTGCTCTCCTCCTGCTCATCACTCTGCCCTTCCTGCCCGACTTCAGGTCCGCGCCGCTGTGGGACGAGCTCGGAGCAGCGGACTTCGTCGTGCTGGCGCTGGTCGCCGGCGCACACACCGCCTTTGCCTGGGCCATCGGCCTCACGGCCGCCCACGGCTGGTGGTCGCCCTCCGTCGTGGCCCTCGCGGCTCTCGCGCTGACCATGCTGGCCAAGGCCTCCCGCCGGCTCCGCAGAACAGAGATCCCGCCACCTCCCAACTGGATCCGCGGGACAACGCTGCTCGGGGCATGGGTGAGCGGCGCCGTGCAGTACACCGCATGGCTCTACTGCACCATCGCCCTGCAGCAGGTCTTCGACTACGAGGCATGGACGGCAGCCGCCCTGCTCCTGCTCGCCGTGCCGCTTGCCGCGCTCACCGTCTTCCCGCGGTCCTTCCCGACCCGCCTGCGGATGCCGGCCAGGACCATCGGCTTCTTCGCCACGGGCGGCGGCCTGCTGTGGCTGTCCATCGGCCTGTCCCACCCCGAAACCTTCCCCACCCCCAGCCTGACGGGAGCACTGCTGCTCGTAGGCGTCGGCACCGCCGTCCAGCGCTGCCCCCCGAACGGGCTCGGAGACGGACACCAGCGCGCGTACGTCGCGCAGACGAAGTACAGCGGAGCGCTTGCGGTGACCCTCACCGCAAGCTTGATCACCGCACACTCCCACCCCACGGCCGCCGCTTACACCGTGGTTCTTATCGTGTGTGGTGAAGCAGCCGTCGTAGTTGCTATGGCGGGCGCTCTAAAGCTGGCACGCCGACGATTCAGGAGGCCCTCGCAGCAGCCCGAGCGGGCAGCAGAGAACCGGCCCTGACCCCAGGTTCTGCCGTGTGCGACACCATCCAGAGTCAGGTCCGAGAATAGGAACCGTATAGCCTCCACGCCTCGGAACTCTGCTTACTTCGAGGGGTTCGCAGCCCCCAATTCACCCGTTTGAGCTTTTGGTATGTGGGCGGTTTTGGTGGGGGGTTGAGGGGTTGTGTTTTTGGTATTCGGTCAGGGGGTGTTTCGGTTTTGGTATTTGACGTTGGGTCGGTTTGGTGGGTCGGGAATTGATGGTTTCCCTTTTGTTGGCGATCTTTCTGGTGTAGACCACTCGCTGATGCTGGTCCGGGGTCGTTGTTACGTTCTGTAGCGTGTCGGGGAGGGGCCGGCGGGGTGGACACTCCGCCGGCCCGTGTGCATACTGCTACTGAGAGAGAGCGCGCAGCGCGACCGACACGACCTCGGCCCCGCAGGGGCCACACCCCGACACCCGGTCCTGAGACACCGTTACAGACAACCTGACAGCCCATCAAAATCCCTTCTGACCTGCTATAATTAAGCCGAAGAACCCCGCGGCAGACCCTCCCTCCGTTGCCAGCCAGCCACCGCGGACCCGCAGTCCCCGAACAACCGGGACCACCCCGCCGTTACCGC
>NZ_CP108519.1 GCF_035989885.1 Streptomyces sp. NBC_01232 | reverse complement strand
GCGCCTTCGGGTGTTGACGGGTTGGGACCGGCGGAATACCGACCGCCCTTCACGGGGCGGGTTCGCCGGTCCCCTTTTTTCTTGTCCTGCGGCCCGCACCAGAGTCGTGCGGCGGTCCGCACCGGGGGGAGGCCGGCCGGCAGCGTGACGCCGGACGGGCCTGGCCTGCGGCCGGCGTTCGCAGCGAGGACGACCACCGCGACGAACCGTCGGCCACCGCGCGCTGGCGCCCCGCATGTGGCCCCGGGCCGGGAGCGGGTCCCGGCCCGGGGCGGTGTGGCTAGGGGGCGTCCGTGGTCGGCATCAAGGCAGGGTCTGTGAGGATGCACGCGGCGGCCCGGGGGAGGTCGAGCCGGTAGCGGGTGCCGAGGTCGTCCCCGTCCAGGGCTGTGCACAGCGGTTCCCATGCGTCCTGGTTCTTGTCGGTGAGGTCGCAGCTCCAGCCCGTGAGGTCGTAGGAGGCGTTGGCTTCCTCGAACTGGTGGCGGCCGCCGTCGGCGGTCCAGTAGTAGCCGGTGGCCGTCATCGTTCCGAGGACGTGATGCCGCAGCAGTTCCAGCCCGGTGGCGTCGAATCCGGCGTCGTGATCACCTTTGGTGAGCAGGTCGCGGACGGTGGCGGCGAGGAGCAGGCAGACCGCTCGTGCGACGGCAGCGGAATCGGTGCTGCAGTCGTCGGCGCGGTCGGCGGCTTCGGCCAGCGTGAGGCTGTCGGGGAGGGTGTAGCTCTGGGCGGC
Organism: Streptomyces sp. NBC_01232; assembly: GCF_035989885.1. GTDB lineage: Bacteria > Actinomycetota > Actinomycetes > Streptomycetales > Streptomycetaceae > Streptomyces. The sequence goes on along the minus strand of NZ_CP108519.1, from coordinate 89,421 downwards.
GGTCGGCCGGTCATGCGTCATGGTCAGTTCCTTTGTCGGTGACGGGTGGGACCGGGTGGGGCGGATACCGGCCGCCCCACCCGACACTTATTCGCTTACTGCAATAGGTGACAGATCAGAGGGCCGCGAGGACTCGGCGCCCGATCCACTCCGCGACGTTGCACGAGACGGCATTTCCGGCCTGGAGCGTCTGCTCGTGCTTCGTGCCGTGGATGAGATACGTCTCCGGGAAGGCCTGCGCGTTGAGCTGTTCGCGGGGCTGCAGCATCCGGAAGTGGCAGGAATCGATGTCGACTCCCGGCCGCAGGAGTCCGGCAGAGTCGCGAGTGGCGAGGGTGAGCAGGGGCTCGTCGGTCGACTTCGCGACACCCTTGCGGTACGGGATGACCAGGCCGTGGTGGCGACCCCCGGCGGTGACGGCGGCCAGGGGCTTGGTGACCGGAGCGTGCTTGCCGTTCCGGCGCATGGTCACCACGAACGAGCCGGGGATGGTCAGCAGGCCGTCGCTCTCCCGGGTGGTCCGGGTGGGCATGGGCTCGGCCAGGGCGGTTCCGCCGGTCCGCCACGTTCCGCCGGTCGGCACGAGCATGCCCTGGGGGACTACCAGGCCCTCGCCCACCCTGGCGGTGCGGGACGGGAGCGGCGCCAGCTCGGGAAGGGCCGTACGGCCGTCATGGCCGCCATGGTTGACCGTCACGAGACTGGCCCGCTGGGGGTATTCGTCGAGGCCTCCCTGGATCCGGGCCAACGTCTTGGCGGCCAGGGGGCGGGTGCGGCTGCCGATGGGGGTCCCCAGGTCGCTCCAGTCGATGGCTGCGGCGGCCGGTCGCACGTAGGGCTCCACCCGTGCGTTCTGGCACTTCGAGTTCGGGCATCGGTAGTCGTACTGCATGCCGTACTTGCCGACCTTGCGGCCGTTCCGCCAGGACTGGACGGCGCGGACGTCCTCGGCGCATTCGGGGCACCAGGCCAGCGGGCGGGGACGCAGGTCCGGCACCTTGATGTCGCTCCGGGTGAACACCACATACACGCGGTTGCGCCACTGGGGGGCCGGGGCGAGGACCTCCCCGCCGACGTGGGCGGAGGAGACACTGACGATCTGCCCGACGTAACCCTGCTGCTCCACGCCGCTGAACCACCAGTTGAACAACCCCCAGTCGGTGACGAACTCGGTGACGTTCTCCACCATGATCACCTTGTACTTGTGGACCTCGACCGCGCGGACGACGTCATACGCGGTCGCCCTGGTGCGAATGAAGGCCGCACTCTCGACGGGCTCGCACTCCTCGTCCGTGAGCCCCAACTGCGAGGGCCTGCCGGTGCGGCGGTTGCCTCCGGCGGGGCTGATCTCAGTGCAGATCGGCGACGCCCACAGGACGTCGGTGCGGGGCAGGCGGCGCATGTCGACGTTGTTGATGTCGGCGCACAGGTGCTCGGCGTCGGGGTGGTTGGCGCTGTGCGTGGTGATCGCGACGGGACTGTGGTTGGCGGCCATCTTCAGCTCGAATCCGGCGGCAACCAGTCCAGTCGAGGATCCTCCGGCCCCGCAGAAGAGATCGGTGGCGGTGTAGGTCATGCGGACCGTCCTTCGGGTTGGTGGTGGTGACGGGCTGTCGGGGGCGGATACCGTCCCCCCTTCCGACAAGAACCACTTTACTGCATTAGCGTTCACGCGTCCAGCTGATCCCTTCATGTTTCCGCAGGTCAGGGGCATCTTTTGGGGAACTGAACAAGCGTCCAGGCCGTCAGCAGCGCTCGCCATGGCGGGTGCGTGCGGGCCCCGGCGCGCGCTTCTGCGAACACCTGTGCCGCACCGCCTACGGCGCTTGGGCTGGCGGGTGCCCACGGGCGCGCGGGAGGCGGTTCTCGACGCGCTCATCAACCCCGGCCGGTCCGCACCGACACGGAGTGACCCCACGAAGCCTCAGACCGAGCGCGGCAGCAGCTGCTCCCCGCCAGCCCTCCCCGGAGCGCCAGGTCGCCTCACGCAGGGTCCGGATCGACGGCGGGGGTACGGCGGCCCGCCCGGCTTCGGGGCTGCCAGACGGCCGCTCAGGGCCTGCGACCCCACCCCTCCCGCCGCTGGCCGTCTTTTCGACGCCCCGAGATGCCGCAGTCGGCAGCGGCGCCGGCCACGCATGCCATGTAACGGATGCCGCCCGTCCAGAGGGCGGTCACTTCGCATGCCGGGAGTTCGAGTCTCTTCCGCCTCGCGCGTGACCGTCGCGGCCGGGACGGACATTCGCGCCAGAGCTGTCGCCCTCGGCCCCAGCCGCGTCCTGGCGGGAATGAGAACGCATGCAGTCCCTCGTCTGGGGCGACTTCGGAGCCCGGCCGTGTCGCCGACCGCAGTACGACATTGACCGGTCATGAACACCATGAGGACCGTGGCCGCACTTGCCGTGGCTGCGGTCTCGGCCACCGCGGCCGCCCCGGCCACCGCCGCCCCGGCCCTGCGCTACAAGTGCGCCAACAGCACACGCGACATCGACGACACCAGCTATGACGGGCCGTGGCCGGACAACTGGAAGATCACGGTGAAGACGTGCGCGGCTCGGTCCGGGGCCACCGTCCACGCCTACGCCGAGGCCCGGTGGGACGGGCCCGGCTTCTACCCCGTCGACGATCCGACGATCTTCGACGGGGCCAAGCTGCGGGTCCAGATCAAGCAGTCCCGCCAGGGCACCGACCCCGTGGTGATCGAGCGGGACTTCACCAGCATCGAGCAACGGATGGAGGACAGCACGCCCGGCGCCGACTACGACGGCCACTACCGCACACCGACGATCAGCCATCGGGCCGGCAGCGGGGCTCTGGCCGACGCGGTGCTGTTCCTGGACTGGCAGGGCGACGGGCGCGGCTACCAGCGCCACGACTACACCGCCTCCCCGGCCGTCTGACGCTCCCGCCCGGTGCTCCGGTCCGCCGCCGGGTGGTGCGTCAACTCGGACCCACCCAGCGGCCCGACCGGAGAGAATCACCTGGTGAACACTCCAAGTCAGGCGCGAGGCATCGGCCGCGGCGTCAGCACCCTCATCCCGCAGAGCGCGACCGACCAGGCCATGGCCGCGCTCACCGGGCTGGAGACCGTGCCCGTGCACGTCGGGCTCCTGCAGGCGGCAGCGCTGCTGCTGGAGGACGCCGGGCGGACCGCCGCCGATGAGGCGACGGCGGTCGCGATGGCCAGGACCGCGGGGATGCTGCGCTCCGCCATGGAGTGAGGTCCCTCGCCCGCTGTCTATCGGTTCTAGGCCGACGCCCGGGGGGTACGGGCTGCGGGAGTCACAGGGGTGGCGACCCGCGGTGTCGGCGCGGCCGCCGTCTGGGCCGGCCTTTGCATCCCGGGCGGCAGGGTCACCGACAGGCGGGCCGAGTGTGCCCCGGCCGCCTTGGCCAGGCCCTGCAGGGCCTGGACGTCGGCGGGGGCGAAGCGGGCTGAGCCCACCGCAAGGGCGACGAGGGCTTGTGCCTGTTCGGCGACCGCCCCGTAGGAGCCGACGGCCGGGCCGTTCTGGGCGTCGTGGGGCGGGATCTTCGTCCAGGCGTCGCGGAACGCCAGTACCCGCTTGTGGCTGGAGCCGACGGCTTCCTGCCCCATGGGGGTTTGGATCCACGCCTGGAAGCGCGCGGTGACCTCTTCCGCAGCCCGCACGGCATCGTCGCGGGTGGCGTACGCGGTCGGCTTCCTCCGCTCGACGAGCCGTTGCATCAGGAGATCGGCCTCGGCCACCGCCGCCTTGGCCGGGGCCGGCGTCACCTCTCGTGTCGGCCTGATGGATGCGACCGTGCTGTAGGTGAGGGCGGCGTCGGAGAGTTTCAGCAGGGCATCGGCGGAGGGGAGGTCTCCGGTGCCGGGGCGGAGGCGGTTCGCGAGCGCCGCCGCCTGAACCGAAATCGCCTCGCAAGCCCGGATCGACACCGTCTTCCAGAACCCCTGGAAGCGGACGTCCTCGCGCAGCTTCTCCCAGTACGGGCCGGCCTTCTCCTTCATCACGTCCCAGACGTGACGCAGGGCGCCGCGGACCGACTGGATCCGCTGCCACTCCGGATGGTCCTTGAGCGTGTGCGCGTGGACGTCCGCTCCTGCTGCGGCCTTATCCACCGCTGTCGCTGCAGCTGGAACTGCAGGCGACGCCTGGGGCTGAGAGGGCGAAGCCGGGGCGGCGGGTGCTGTGGCGGCTGCGGGCTCCTGCGTTCGCGGATTCAGGACCGCCAGATCGGCGGCGACCGCTGCCCGGACCTCGGCGGCGGGGACAGGGAGGCCCAACTCGTCCCAGGCGGCCAGCGCCTCCTCGAACTCCGGCCACTGGTCGTCCGGGTACTCGGGCGGGATGTGGCTGGCAGGCGCAGCGACCGGCTTCCGGAGGTGCGGTTGGCTGTCCGGGTCCTGCCACAGGGGCATTGCGTCAGGTCCCGGCCGCACGTGCGCGACGGCGTTAAGGCCGGTCGTCTGATCCACTGGTGTGGCCATTGCGGGTACCTCCATGTCGTGCGCCGCGGCTGTGGGCGGCGCGATCTGTGGGGCGGCGGTGTGCTCCGGCTGCTCGCTGCCGGACACGGAGCTGGGCGGCCCGGGGGCGGCCTCGGCTTCGTGATGTTCTTGAGCGTTCGGGACGGGGCCGGGGGCCGGCTGCTCGTCGGCGGGCTCGCGCGCGGCCTTCTCCGGCGCGGCTTCGGGGGCAGAGTGTTCGAGGGGTTCGCGGCTGCGGGGGACCGGGGTCGTGTGCTCGGGCACCGGGTTGGTGTCCGCGGCAGGAGCCTTCGGTTGGGCGCCGTGGTTCTGCTCGGGGACCTGCCTCTCGGCGGCGGGCCTTGAGGGCGTCTTGGGGATCGCCGGGGTCTCCTGCGGCGCCGCCTCGGCGGGGGGCAGTCCCGTGTCCGGGCCGCTGGCAGAGGTGGTGCCTGCGGACGGTACGGCCTGCTGCTCGGCGTCTCCGTTCGGTGGGCCCGCTGCGAGATGCGCTCGTTCCGTGTCGGTGTACTCCGGCCAGGATGCGTAGCCCTCCGCACTCAGCCAAGAGGTGACTCTCGGGTTCGGGGTGCCCGGATGGGTGTGCGCCCAGACGATGTCGTGGCTGGTGGGCCTGCTGAAGAGGCGTGCGACCAGCTCGCCGTCCTCGTCCACCACGACGGTCCGCAGGAACACCAGAGGTCCGATGGCCAGTTCGTCGGGGAGCTGGGCCGCCGTATAGGAACGGCCCTGGTAGCTGAACTGCGACCATGCCGGGGTGTCGGCCAGGTCTCGGCCCGTGACCGGAGGCATGTCCGTCGCTGCAGTCACCTCGTGTGCCGGAAGGTCGCGGTCAGCGAAGGTACGGATGGTCAGACCGTCATCGGACGTCGACTTGACCACGTAGAGCCATCCATCGTGGTAGACCTCGGTACCGGTCTCGAAACCCCCGGCCTGCGCGTCCACCGCAGCAGGCGCCTGATTCTCCGGGGCACCGGACGCTGCTGGTTCGGCCACCGGCCTCTTGGCCTCTTCTGCCGGTTCCTTCGGCTTCAAAGCCTCGGTTGGCACCGTGGGGTCCGCATCCGTGCCCGCGGGGGCCGATGTCTCCTCGACCGTTTCGGTCCGATCCGGAGCGGGAGCCGTGTCGGGAACACCGAACAGTCCCAGCTGGGCTGGAGGTGAGGTCCGGGCGGCGGTCATCTTGGGTTCCTTGTCACTGGTGGGTGGCTGGGCAACCGGCGGAGCGTCGTCGAACGTCATCTGTCCTTCAGGGATACCGGGCTCCTCCCCTTCGGGGTCAGGCTCATCCTGCGGGCCCCGGCCCGGGACGCGCTCCGGCGGAATCAGCCCGAACGCGTCGAAGAGGCTCAACGTTCCGTATGCGTCGGCGTCCGGCTCCGGATTCTCTTCGGTGTCGCCGGTGTGCTCGGGCGCCGGCAGCGGGCCCGGAGCGGATTCCGCTGCCGGGGGTCCGGTGTCAGGGAGCTGTTGCCCGGCCCGTGCCTCGGCGTCCGGGTCATTGCCGCCGTGGTCAGCGCCTTCTTCCGCCTGCGGGCTGCCGCTGTGCCCGACCGCGCCACGGTTCCTGAGGCGTGCCATCGGTGCCGGAGGCTGCTGGCTTTCCTGGACGGCCTGCGGCTCGGCGGCCGGGGTCGGCACGGGCTGGGGCAGTGCGGGGGCGGGGGTCGTCTGGTCGTACGCCGCAAGGGCGCCCGCGGCCTGGTCCACCTTGGCCTGGTGGGGAGCGCGCTGATCGGCACGTTCCCGGACGGCCTTCTGGCGGCTGTCCGGGGTGGGGTGCGTCTTCGGGTCGAGCATGGACTCGGTCAGCTCGGGATGCTTGTCGCGCTCGGTGATCGCGCCGACGACGGCGTCCAGGAGCTCGACGCGCTGCCGGGCGTGCTCGATGGCCGGGCCGTAGTCGACGGCTGCCTGCTGTGCGGCGAACACGGTGATGTCGGCTTCCAGGACCGGGAGGCGCTTGCGGTCCATGAGCTGCTGGTCTTCTGCCTTCTCCAGCGCGGTCGCCAGGCGGCCGATGATGGTGGAGCCGAACTTGGGGTTGGCGAGGTCGCCGATGGAGCAGACGGAGTCGCTGTTTCGCAGGTCGGGGAAGCCTACGTGCGCGCGGATCTCGGCGCCGCTGTCGAGGATCTCCGCTCGGATCGCGAAGTCGAGGCCGCCGAAGGTGCCGAGCTTTGTCCAGGGCCCCATTCCGAGGGTGCTGTGGCCGCGCAGGGCCGTCATGACGGCCTGCCGCAGGACGGGGCCGGCCTCGCCGCGCCGGTCGAAGTCGCGTCCTGCGAGGCGGATGTGGAAGGCGTCGCCGCGGATGGTGGCGGTGATCTTCGGCAGGGCCGTGTCCCGGGCAGCGACGGCGACCATGGTGTCGGCGAGTTCGGTTTCCTTGTCGAGGAGGAGCTCGGCCAGGCGGACGCGGTCGGCGGCTAGGTTGCGGCGGTCGGCCTCCAGACCTTCGAGATGTCCCTTGGCCAGCATGAACTCGCGCATGTACGGGTTGCCGCCGATCTCGGCGGCCATCGTGGCGTAGTCCCAGTCCGTGCCGCCGATCTCCTCGACGGTGTCGCCGTCGTCGTCGCCGATGCCGGGCGGGCGCTGGATGTCGCGCAGACCCTCCGCCTTGGAGGTGAGCAGTCCGACCTGCCAGGCGTCCATGCTGCCCTTGGTGGCGAGGAAGAAGATGTTCACCGCCTCGTGCTGGTTGCCGGGGCGGATGACGCGGCCGTTGCGCTGGATCATGCTGGCCGGGGTCCAGTCCTGGTCGATGTGCATGAGGCTGTGCGCGCGGTTTTGGCCGTTGAAGCCGGTGCCGAGGACCTCGGTGGAGCCCATGAGGACCGCGATGCCGCCATTGTTGGCGGCATCGGCCATCGCGGCCTTCTTCTCCGGGGTGGCGTTGTCCTGCGCGAACTGGACCAGGTCGCGGGGGACACCGCGGGCGGCCAGCAGGTCGCGCAGCTCGGCGTAGACGTTGAAGTTGCCCTTGTTCCGGCCTCCGGGGGTGCCCGAGTTGCAGAACACGAAGAACAGTCCGCCGGGGACCGGGTGGGGTGTGTCGTCGCGGCTGGAGACGTTGTAGATGTGGTCCTTGTGGACGTGGTACTCGGCGGCGATGATGTCGGCCGCCGTGACCAGCTTGTTCGCGGCGGGCGCGTTCGCGTCCACGAGACGGGGGTCCAGCGCGACCGCGCGGCCCTCGCCGGTGACGGCCAGCATGTTGTCCTCTTCGCGGCTGACGTCGCCGGCGTGGATCGCCTGGCCCCTCGCCACCAGGGTCTGGAGCCTGGAGCGCTGGTCGGCGGTCGGCTCGACGAGCACCAGCTGGGGGGCGCCGCCGGCGAGCACAGGCCGCTCGATGCCGACCTCGTCACCGGTCTTGGTGTCCGCTGCCAGCCCCCACATCGTCTTCATCGTGCCCTTCGACACGAAGCGGGAGAACCGCTCGACGACCACCAGGCCGCTGCCGTCCGGGGCCATCTCGATGCGCTGGACCCTCTGCCCGAAGGTCTCCGCCCACAGGTCCGGGCCGCGGACGCCGAACTGGTCCAGCAGCCACGGCGCCCCGAGTTCGAGGACCGAGTACTGCTCGAAGATCGAGTTCTCCATCGGCGTGCCGGTGCCGAGGGTGACGGTCGGCCGTCCGCCGACAAGGTCCGCCATCCGGTGGTGCCAGTCGATCTTTTGGTGCAGGTCCACCGCGCGGACGCTCGCGGTCTCGCCGCCGGCCTCCTTCGAGCGGAACCCGATCGCGGTGAAGCGGTGGGCCTCGTCGATGCAGGCGTAGTCGAAGCCGAGGTCGTCCCAGTACACCTCGCCCGGGGTGCGCATCGGTGCGTCGTTGCGCCGGATCCGGGATTCCACCGTGGTCAGGCGCTGTTCCAGCTTCATCAGCGCGAAGTTGTTGTGCGGCACGCCGCGCTCGCGTTCCAGCTGCTCCTTGAGCGATTCGAGCTCGCGGAAGAGGTACAGCTCCTGCTGCTCGGGGCTCATCCGGATCGACTGGAACGCGCCCTCGGTGAAGATGACCAAGTCGGGGGTGTTCGAACGCAGCCATTCCAAAACCGGGCGACGGTTCTCGCCCTTCAGGTCTTCGGAGGTGATCAGCCGGATCTCGGCATTGCGGTAGAGAAGCCGGGCCTCGTCCAGCCACTGCCGGGCCAGGTGCGGCTGGACGACCGCGAACGGCTTGGAGATCTGCCCGGAGGCCTTGAGGGCCTGGGAGCCCATCACCATGGTGGTCGTCTTGCCCAGGCCGACCTCGTGCGCGAGGACGACGCCTCGCTCGAACTGCATCCTGGCGGCCCCGGAGAGCTGCCACGGGTGGGGGGTCCGCTCGGTGGTGAACCCGGCCAGGGTCGGGGCGAGGCCGTCGTAGTTGCGGACGACGTGCCCGTTCATCTGCCGGTTGTATGCGTCGGTGAGCACGGTGACCCGGGCGGTACTGGCGGTGCAGTACTCCTCGAAGGCGGACCGCATGGAGTCGGCCTTGTAGCGCATCGCGCGGGTGGCGTCCTCGTCGACGCCGCTGTCGTCCAGACGGTCGACGACCATCGACGCCTTGCCGAGGAGGGCCTTGGCGATGTGGACGGCCGAGCGGCGTTCGGTGCCCTTCAGCGCGTTGATCGCGTCGGGGACCTTGCCTGCGGCCAGGGTCCAGCCATAGCGCTCGTTGTGGCTGATCTGGAGCGTCGGGTCGCCGAGGTACTCCCGCAGGAACCCTTGGACCAGGGGGGCGGGGATCCAGTGCGCGCCGAGTTGGGCGGTGAACTGCCCCAGCCGCTTGTCCGGCGGCAGCGCCGCCTCCAGGGCGGCGACGTTGACCGCGTACGTCGGGTCGGATGCGGCGGCCTCGCGCGCCTGGTCGAGTTTCTGGCGTACCGGGCCGGACAGGTAGGCGCCGGCGTGCTCCGGCTTCCCGGTGACCGGGTTGTCGAAGACCTCGGTGCCCAGGCGGCGGCGGGCCTCTTCCGGAGTGGTGTTCAGCAGGGAGGCGATCAGCGGCAGGTCGACGCCGCCGGTGGCGCCCATGACGGCCGTCAGCGCGGTCTTCGGGTCGTCGGTGGGTTCCAGGTCGCCGCGGCGGGCGCCCGGGCGTCGGGTGAGGACCTCGGAGGGCACCGCCCGGTCGTTGGCCCGGTCCCAGCGCTCCAGACCAAGAACGAGACCAGCGTGCGGGTCCTTGCGGAACCAACCCCAGCCGGTGGGGAGCCGGCCCTCGCTGTCCGGGGCGACTCCGGCCTCGCGGGCGGCGGCCCGCGCCACCTCCGTCGGCTGCGCCCTGCGGGTCTGCCCCGGCTTCGAGACGGGCCCGTACTTCTTGGTGTACGCGGCGTGCAGTCGGGCCAGCCCGGCGCGTACCTCGCTCGCGCGATCCGGGTCATCGCCGGTGCGGTCCAGGTCCCGCAGCTCGCCGGCGACGTCGCGCAGCGACATCAGCATCCGCAGCTGCTCGGTACCGGCGGCGCCGTCCGCCGTGACGACGCGTACCGGGTCGGCGCCGTTGACGTGCTGCCAGACCCGGGCCTGGTCGTCGGTGTAGAGGCGGCCGGTGAAGTCGGTGGCGTGCCTGTCGCGGGCGGTCTGCAGCAGCAGCGGCGGGCGGTCGGGTCCGTCTTCGTGCGGGGCGTAGCCCCGGCCTGCGGTGATCGCCGCCGCTGCTGCGGTCTCCATGCGCTCGCGCAGCAGCCGTGGGGCGGTGCCCGGGTCTCCCAGTACGGTCACGCGCGGCCCGAACTGGCCCATCTCGGAGGTGAGGCGGCCCAGCACGTGGTCGGGGTTCTGGGTGAAGTAGGAGTTCACGTGCAGGCGGTGGCCGCCGAGCTCGCGTTCCGGCGCCTCGATCCACCCCTGATCGCCCGGCTCCTCGCCCTCCGCGCGGCGGCGGAAGATCAGTACGTCCACCACGACGTCGGTGTCGGCGGTCTCGCCGAAGGTTCCCTTCGGCAGCCGGTACGCGCCCGCCAGGTCGCCCCAGCGGCCCATCGCACGACGGGCCTTGGTGTCCTCCCCGTCCAGGGTCCAGCGGGAGGTGATCACCGCCATGTAGCCGCCCGGCCGCAACAGGGCGAGCTTCTTGATGATGAATCCGTTGTGCAGGGTGTGCCCGTCGGCGCCGTAGCGTCGCTCTCCGAACGGGGTGTTGTGGGAGAACGGCACGTTCCCGATCGCGACATCGAACGTGCCGGCCGGGACGTCGGTGTCGGCGAAGGACTCGGGCAGCACGTTGGCGTGCAGGTAGATGCGTGCCGTGATCGCCGCGGTGGTGGGGTCCAGCTCGATGCCGGTCAGCCGCGCGGTCTCGGGTGCGACGCCGAAGAAGACGCCCGATCCGCAGCCGGCCTCCAGGACTTCTCCGCCGTCGAAGCCGTACGCGGACAGCCCTTGCCACATCGCCTCGGCGATCCCCTGCGGGGTGTAGTGGGCCGACAGGACGGCCCGGGAGGCGGCCCGCCACTCGAAGGGGTCCAGCAGTTCCTTCAGCTCGCCGCGCACCCGGGAGTAGGACTCCCAGCGGGCGTGGTCCGTCTCGAAGCCGCCGTCCCGGTCTCCGCCGGGCCGGTAGGTCGGCTCCTCGGGGTCGGGCTCGGCCAGGAAGATGGTCGGGACCGATCCCCAGCCCGACCAGCGGGCCAGGACGCGCTTCTCCTCAGCGGTGGCACCGCGGCGGTCGCTCTCCAGCGTTCGCAGTACCTTGATCGCTTCGAGGTTGGCCTCGGCGCGGGCCATCGCGCCGATCGCCAGGTCCGCCGGGTCGGGGCGGAACCTCTCCGCTACAGGTCCTCCGGCGGCGGCAGCATCTCGCGCAGCACCTGCTCCCGGGCCGTCGCCGCGATCTGTCGCAGCTGACCGACCCTGCCCTCGTAGTCCGTCACCGGCTCCAGCGTCTCCTCCAGGCTCTCCTCGGCCTCCTCGATCGCGTCCTCCATCTGCGTTCCCAGCCTGAGGAAGAAGCTCTCCGGGTCCTGCATCGCCGCCAGTTCCCGGGGCCGGAACTCCTCCCAGTGCCTGCGCAGCAGTTCCTCGTTCCGATGGGCCGTCGCCATCCGCCTCGCCTCCCTCGTCGTTGTCGTCGACGCTACCGTCGAGCGCCGCCATCTGTGCCGCCAGCCGGGACGAGTCCACGCCCCGGCGCTCGACGTCGCCGCCGGCGGCCCGCACCTGCTCGTTCACCGCGTTGATGCCGATCAGTGCGGCGCCCATCGCCGGGATGCGCCGCTTGGCCGCCTCCCGCTCCCGCTTGGGCAGGTTCTCGTTCAGGGACTGCTCGCGCAGGTCCTCCGTGGTCCGCTCAGCGATCCGAGCCAGCTCCCCGAGCAGCCCCTCCTCGAAGGAGAACGGGTAGGCCCGCATCACCTGGTTCGTGAGCGGGTTGAGCACCTTCGTCTGCGTCGGCAGCTGGTAGTGGGTGAGGATGTTCAGCACCCGGTCGTACTCGCGGGAGAGCTCCGCCGGCCTGCGCCGCAGCCACGACACCAGCGGTTCGTGAGCGCTGACCGGCAGCATCACCTGCCGCTCGCGGCCCCAGGTACGCCGCGGCAGTGTTTCCGGGTCCTGGTCGTAGCGCTGCACCAGGGCGGCCATCGCCGCCGGTCCGGAGTCGAAGTCGCCGATGCTGCTGCGCTGGTCGTAGTCGGCCAGTGCACTGAACTTCTTTCCCTGGCGCTGCACGTAGCCGTAAGAGCGCTCCGAGCCATCGATCAGGGCGCCCCGGCGGCCGCCGATGTCCCGGCCCAGGGTCGCGCGGGCGGCGTCTGGGTGCTGTTCCAGGCCCCGCCGGTACCACTCTGCTTCCACGGCCCGCAGACGCTCTGCCCGGGCCGTCTTGACCGCCTCGCTGTGCGAGTAGGCGGACTGCTCGGCGTTCCCCGCCGTAAGCGACCCCAGGTCGGCGCTCTCGGCGACCAGATCCTCCAGCGGTACCTCGCCCACCGGAGTCCGCTCTCCGTAGGACCGCGCCCGCCGGGCGATCCGTTCCTCCTTGAGGGCCGTCCGGCGGGCGGTGACCTGGTCGTGCAGCTCGTGGGTGGTCGGCAGGTTCGTCCACGTCGCCCCGATCTGCTCGTAGGCGCTCTCCACCGCCACGTCGTCCAGGTCGGCCACTGGCGGGCCCGCCAGAATGTTCCGGGCGATGCGGACGTGCTGCTCGACGGTCACCGCCGTCTTGCGGCGCTCCAGCGTCCGGTAGTTCTCATCCGAGGCGTGGAACGGCGTCTTGTAGATCGTCTCCTGCCACCACTCGGACTCGGCGGCCAGGTCCTGGGCGCTCATCTCGGTGACCGGCGCCGACGTGGCCACCCGCTCCAGCAGGCGCTCGCCGCGCTGCTGCCGCAGCGTCTTGTACCGCTGTTCCGCCTCGGTGCTGTACGCCCGGTACCGCTCCGTATCAGCGGACTTCTCGGCCGCCACCAGCTCCTCGTACGAGAGGCCGGTGAAGTCCTCCGGAGCCGCCACCGGCTCCGGAGGTGCGGCGGGTACCCCCGCGGCCTGCGGTACCGGGACGAGCGGGGCCACGACCGGCGGCGCGGCAGCCAGGTCCTCCGGCGTCTGCCCGGGCCCCAGCACCACGACGTTGCGGCCCTGATTCGAGAACGCCAGCAGCACCGCGGCGAGGTTGCGGTCACGGGTGGCCGGGTTCCACCTCCGGCCCGTCGCGTACCCCTGCCGCTGCCCCGACCAGAACAGGTTCCCGGCCTTCACCGCCCGCCGGTCGGCGTCGTCACCCTTGACGGTGCCGTACACCGCGGCAACGCCGTCCTCCTCCCACCGCACCCAGACCCGGTCGCGGACGCCCGGGTCCGCCGCAGCCCTGTGATGGCGCGCGGCCAGCACGGCGAACGACGTGAGCCGCCTGTCCCCGAGCCCGTCGCTGACCAGCTTCGTGTCACCGACCCGGCCCACCAGGGCGTCGTTGTACCCCCTGCGGGCGGCGGAGGCGATCTCGACACCGTCCGGGCCGAACACGGTGACCGCACCGCCCTTGACGACGGCGTGGTAGCCCGGAATCCCCTCCACCGGCTGTGCCCCCTCGGGAAGCGTCAGCGGACCGGGGGAGCCGGCCGGTGCTTCCTCGGGCCTGTCCGCCGCGGTGGGGCTGTCGATGATGGACACAAGGCCTCCTCTAGAGCGGCGCGTTCAGCTCGGCTTCGTGGCGGCTGAGCTCGGCGGCCGCCGGGTGGACGGCCGAGGCGCTGGTCGCGTCGGAGAGGTTCAGGTACAGCTCGAAGTCCTCGTGGCTGCGAGCAGGCGGGGGAACGATGAGCGGCGGTTCCTGGTGGGTGCCGGTCGCGCAGGCGGCGAGCTGCAGGCGCGGTACGAAGGCGTGCAGGGTGTTGATCCAGTCGGCTTCGGCGAGCTCGCGCCCGGGTGCCTCTTCTCCGGCGTAGGTGCGCATCCAGCCCGCGTAGAGCGCGGTGAGGTGCTCGACAACGGCGGGGTGCCGGTACCAGCAGTGCGTGATCGCGTTGTGGAGCTCGAACGTCCGGCGGAGCCAGTCGACCCATCCGCCGAGTTCGCGCATCCGGATCCGCCGCTCCTTGGGTTCCATGGCCGCCCACACCCAGCGCTGCGGCTCGGTCTTCTGGGCGGCCCCGGGCGGCGTCGGCCAGAGGTCGGCGGGGTTCAGCGGGTCGGGCACGTAGGTCTCCTGGCGGTCGTCGGCTACTTCTTGGTGGGGCTGGCCTTGGGCTCGGCGAGGAGCTTCTTGAGATCCTTGTCGCGGAAGGTGAGGCGCATCCTCACCTTGATCGGCGGCAGGTTGGTGTACTGGGCGATCGCGGTGAAGTCGGGGAGCTGCTGCAGGGAGTGGACCGGCGCGAGGTCGGTCTCGGTGGCCTGCGTGTTGGTGGAGTGCTCGCCCCTGGAGCGGCCGTGGCTGGTCTTCATGACCTCGGTCCGTCCGTACAGGCCGGAGAAGTACCTCAAGGTCTCCAGGTCGCCGCATCCGGGCAGCAGCATGCGCAGGCCGCTCGCGGACAGGACGGTGTTGGCCTTCTGCACGCCCAGGGACTCGCGGAGCTGGGACAGGTCGTGCCAGACGGTCAGCATGGTGATGCCCATGCCGCGGCCGGTGGTCAGGATGTTGGGCAGCCGGGGGTAGCGGAGCATGTTGCCGGCCTCGTCGACGAGGATGCCGACGCTCGGGTCGATGGGCTTGCCGTGCGTGTTGTAGCGGGTCTCGGCGGCGTGGATGGCTCCGGCGATCAGGGAGCTGATGAGCGGGGCGAAGCGGTCCGCGTCGGCCTCGGAGGCGATGATGCAGATGGTGCCCCGCTTGTCGAGCCACTCCTCGAAGGTGAAGTCACTGTGGGAGCAGGTCTCGCGGACCTCCTCGTCGGCGAAGACGCGGGCCAGGACGTTGAGGCTGAACTGGATGGATCCGATGCCGTCCTCGTGCAGGCGCAGCCAGGGAGAGGCGTAGTCGTCGGCGACGTCGTTGAATCCGTGGGCGAGGAGGATCGCGCGGACGTGGTCGACGGCGTCCTTGCCCAGGGAGATCCAGCGGCGCATGTCGGAGATGCCGCCGCCGGAGAGGCGGGCGGCTAGCAGGATGCCCTTGAGGACGCTCTTGGCCTGGTCGATCCAGGGGGCGGCCCGCTTGTCGTCGCCGGAGGAGGAGGCCTCGGCAAGCCAGGAGGCCATCCGGTCGGCGGCCTTAGCGTCGGTGCAGTACTCGACCGGCGACCAGTGGTCGCTGGCCCGGCCGGGGATGCCGGCCGGGGCGATGACCCAGACCGGGCCGAAGTAGCGGCGGCGGGCGTAGATGACGTCGAGGTCGGCCGCCTTGGTGGTGGTGACCACCAGCGGCCCTTCCCACTCGGACGCGTTCGGCAAGACCAGGCCGGTGGTCTTCGACGAACCGGGCACCCCGAACACGGTGGCGCTGATGTTGGGCTGGGCGGCCACGACCTTCCTGGTGCGCAGGCCGCGGCCGGCTGTGATGCGGTTGACCCGCTTGCCGGGGTCGTTGTGGGCGGACATCTTCCGCTCGATCTTCGCTCCACCCCACTGGGCGCCCCCGGTACGCCCGCCGAACGACACCGCGCTGGCGACCTTGACGATCACGGCGCCCAGGGCGAGCACGAGGAACACGGTGAGCGCGTAGAACAGCCAGGGGGGCGGGGCCGGCTGGTAGACGGAGGCGGGGCCCTTGACCAGGGCTGAGATGACGGTGATGGGAACGCTGTCCGAGCTGCCAATCCAGCCGTTGCCGGAGAGCAGTCCGGCGAGGGGTCCGGCGAGCAGGACGGAGCCGCCGATCGTGACGACCAGGCCCGCGCCGTACGCGGCGAGCAGCGTGTTGTCGTCGAGTCCGGCGGCGGACGGGCCGGTGCGCTCGGCCATCAGATCACCATCTTCTCGTCGGTCTCGAACAGCCTTTCCTCGGTGCGGGAGAGCATCAGCTGGACCGCGTGCCCGCCGCCGCGCCCGACCTTCCAGAGGGCGCGGCCTCTCTGGCCTGCGCCCCATGAGCCGATGAGCCGGCATTCGGAGTCGGTCAGTCCGATGGCCTCGCGGGTGATCTGCAGGGGCCGGGTGTCCTGGGCGAGCTGGATGCGGGTCTCGCAGCTGGCGATGAGGTCGCGGGCGATGGCGACGGCCTCGGAGCCGGCCGCGCCCACGCTCTCGAAGTCCGAGAGGCGGTGGGTGGCGAGGACTTGGATGGTGCCGGTCGCCCGTGACAGCCGGAGGTCGCTGTCGATCTTCTTCACCATCGTGGCGCCGCCGGAACGCATCTGTCGCCAGAGCTCGTCGCGTACGACGATCCACGGCTTCTGTCCGGGCTGGTCGATCGCCGATTGCGCCCAGGTCGAGACGCAGGACAGCACCATCGCGACGGTTTCGTCGCCGTACTCCTGCAGGGCGGAGATGTCGACGGACTGGATGGGGGCGTCCCAGTCCAGGTCGATGGACGTCGCCTCGTCGAAGAGGCCGCCCAGGTGCCCGGTGACCATCCCGCCGAGGGCGGAGCGGATGGAGGCCATCTGCTCCCGGGCCCGCTGGACTTCCCCGTCGCGGATGCGGAGTTCTCGGGCCATCTCGTCGGTGGGGTCGCGCAGGCGGTCGTAGACGAGCGGGATGGTGGGCACGGCGAGGCGGGTAGTGCCGTGCAGTTCGCCGGTGACCTCGCGTACGGCGACGTCGAGTGCCTCCTCCTCCTGGGGCTGCAGGGTGCGGCGCAGCTGGAGTTCCAGCAACGCCTTGAGCAGGGTCAGGCGGCGCCGGTGGATCTCGGTCAGGCGGGATTTGAGCTCGGCGGGGTCCCTGATGAGGTCGAGGCCGACGCCCAGCGGGCCGGCGTCCAGGGGGTTCAGCCGCCCGGGCAGGCCGGGGCCGAGGCGAACGGGCTCCACGCCGAGGTGGCGGCACATGGCCTGGTACTCGCCCTTGACGTCTCCGGCGATCAGGGTGCGGTGGCCGAAGGCCATCAGCCTCAGGGACAACGCCTTGACGTGCGCGCTCTTACCCGATCCCGGGATGCCGGTGATCATGACGTTGGGATTGGTGCACAGGCCCTCCTTCACCCAGACCGCAGGATGCGCGCTGAAAGCTTCCGTGGTCAGGACGTTGCGGCCGATGTACGCGCCGATGGGCGGCAGGCTCGCGGCGTGGAGGTAGGGGTATATCCCGGCGGCGTTCGCCGTGTCCGCGCGGACGACTTCGGTGCGGGGCATCGAGGCAGCCCGGCCCGCGAAGGGGCGGGTCCAGCCCTTCCTCGGGGCCACCCTCATGGCCGTCTCAGGGTCTTCGAGTAGGCGTTCGCGGCGCTGCTCGCGAGCGGTCTTCTGCGCAGGGACAGGCACGGGCGGGCGGTCGGCGATGCCGGCGGCCTCGTCGATGCCGATGGCCTCCAGCAGGGTGTCGCCCGCCGGGCGGCGGGAGAAGAGGCCCATCAGAATCCCATCCGTCGGTCGGGCAGTCCCTGGCCCAGCGGCAGGGCTCCGGTGGCGAATCCGGTGTCCTGGGCCCCCCACATGCGGCGGACCTCCAGCCCGGAGGCGGCCGCGTCGGCCTGCAGTTCGGCGCAGGCGGTCTCCAGCTCGTCGAGCTCGGTGACGGTCACGGTCAGGACGGCGGTCATCCGCATGACGCCCTGGCCGGAGGCGCGGGCGGCGTCCTGCTGCCGGGAGATGGCCTCCTCGCGGCGCTCGTCCTCGCTCTCGTCCCGGCCCGACTTGGCGCGCAGGTGGCGGGCGGAGCTCCGCTTGGCCTTGTCGCGGGCGAGCTCCTGGCGGGCGCGGCGCGGTCCGATCGGCTCGTAGAGCAGGGTCATCGAGCGCCTCGCGTTCTGCCGCGGGCGCAGCAGCGGCTGCAGGATCGTCGCGTACACGGCGGCCTGCGGCCAGGTCCGCACCTGGTAGGACACCGACCAGGCACCGTCGTGCCGGTAGACGCCCCAGGCCGTCTCAGCGGCCGCGGGCCCGGCGAGGTCGACGTCGACGCCCGGAGCGGTGCCGGTCCAGTCGGGGGCCTGGGCGGCGGCGGTACGGGTGGCGAGCATCTGCTGTGACTCGGGGTCGTACGCGGTCCGCACCGTCGCGGCCACCCGCCGGGGCGGGAGCCACTCGGTGACCTGCAGGCTGGCGGTGGACAGGGCCTGGCCCATCGCGTGCAGTTCGCGTACGAGGACGGCGGCGGCCCCGGTCTGGCCGCCGCCCGCGCCCTTGATGGCGAGGCGGGCCCGGGCGCTGGAGAGGGTGACCGTCAGGTATGTCTCACGCGTGGCTGCGGCCGGCCCGGCGCCGTCCATCAGCTCGGCGAGGGCGGTCACCGCGGCGGCCGGTGCGTCGGCGGTGACGTGGCGGGCGGTCCAGGAGGCCAGGGCGGCGCCGTCGTCGGGCAGGCACCGCTGGTGCACGGCAATCCGGGTGACGGGCGAGTCCTCGGTGCAGTAGGACCGCAGGAACTGGGCCCAGGACGCCACGCGCGAGGCCTGCTTGTCGGTGTCGACCAGGGCGAGACCGGGGAAGGAGACGCGGGCGATGGCGCTGTAGGTGCCGGCCACGGGGTCGTGGACGACGCCGAGCTGGCCGCCGAGCCCGTCGGGTGCCTCCAGGATCCGCAGCCGGGCCAGGACGCCGGGCAGGTCCATCGGCTGGCGCCCCGTCTTGGCGGAGCGGGGCGCGAAGGCGCCGGAGAAGAAGAGGTTGCGTCGGGTAGCCACGGAGATCTGGTGCCTTACTGCGAGAGAGATCCATTCGTCTGCGCTGAGCCCCGAGACCCGCCCGAAGGCGAGCGCGAGCAGGAGCAGCGCGAGGGGCACGCACACGAACGCGGCCTGCCAGCCGACGTTGAACGGCATGAGAGCGAGCAGGGAGGCTGCGGCAACCATGGCGAAACCTGGTCCGGACAGGCGTCCCATAAAGCCGGTCGTCTCGGACTGCCAGCCTCCGTAGGAAACGGGTTGTGACATGTCATCCCTCGTCGTTCGCGGAAGGGGCCGGTACGGGCTGCGGGTCCGGCGGTACCTCGGACGGCGCGCCGATCGGAGCGGGCGCAGGTCCCCCTCCGCGGCGCGGGGCGATCACGACATGCCGTCCGCCGCCCGCGCCCTGGTCGAGGCCTGCGTGGGCGGCCGTGTTGGACAGTCCGGACTCCAGGGAGTCCTTGCCTGCCGCCACCACCTGCAGGCCGAAGGCGGCCACGCCCATGGCCTTGCCGCCGAAGCGGGCCGCGGACTTCACCGCGCCGCCCACTCCGCCCGATGCTGCGGGAGCCGCCGCAGGCGTGGAGTTCTCGGCTTCCAGGGCCTTGGTGTAGCCGACGCCACCGCCGACCGCTCCGGCGCCGCTGGGGTCGGGACGGTATCCGCCGGAGGACGAGGAGGCGGAGGAGCCGATCGCGCTGATCCACCCCGACGCCATGGAACTCCCCGCGCCATTGGTCGTGAATGTCATGAACTTCGCCAGGACCGGCCAGCAGAAACACGCGGCCAGGAACATGACGAATCCGACGAGCATGTTCTGCACGCCCTTGCCCTCGGCCATGGCGAAGAAGCCGATGGAGAACACCGTGACGATCGCGGGCTTCATCAGGACCAGGGCGGTGAAGGCGTTACGGGCCTTGGGCCACCACTCGGCGGTGGCGTCGGAGAGCTGCCCCGCGAGGGTGATGGGCATGGTCGCGATGATGATCACGATGCCGACCTGCCGCATGAGCATCTCCACCCACAGGGCGGCAATCGCCAGGATGCAGACGATGCCCATGACGATGATGACGCCGACCGCGGAAGTCGCCACGGTCTCGCCGGCGATGAGCGCGCCGCCGACAGTGGCGGTACCGCCGCCTCCTGTGATCAGGCCGCCGAAGAGGGTGCCGAGCTGATCCTGCATCGCCTTCGTAGCCCCGTCGTCGCCGCTGCCGCCGCCCTCGAAGGTCTTGTTGATGATCCAGGTCGATACCACGTCGGACCAGTCCAGGGCGGTCTGCGCGACGAGCAGGTAGACGGAGGAGATGACGGCCCACTTGCCCAGGCCGAGCAGCGCGGTCGCAGCCGGCCCACCGTCGTGGCTGACGGTCACCTTCCCGAACTGGATCAGGAGCAGGAAGACGGCGAGGACCGCGGAAAGCGAGGTCATCATCGCGGTGACCTTCCCGACTCCGGTCTTGCTCAGGTCGATCGAGGATGTGTCGTTGAAGATCTCCGCGAACGAGGACAGCAGCCAGACGACCGACTTCCCGATGTAGGAAGCAGCCTCTTTCAGTGCATTGGAGGCGAATTCGGAGAATTTACCTGCGACCCAGTCCAGCAGCCCGGAGGACTCCTCCGGGAACTTCTTCTCCCCGTACCACCTGCATGCGGTGAACGGAATTTTCCTGTTCACCACACAGTCGGTCATGTATTCGTTGAGCTTCTCGTAGTTCTTCGCCTGCTTGTTCGCGGCCTTGCGCCACTCCTCCAGGCGACGGATCTCGGCCTCGCTCTGGTCTTCCGGAGAGCAGTCCCTGGCCCCGTTGCCGTCGGCGCCCTCACAGATGGGGAGGGTGCCGGGCAGCTCGCCCGCCTCCGCCCGACGGCACAGGGCACGGTCGTCGATCCGGTCGACCAGGCAGTACTTCCCCTTCGGGTCGAGACCGACGGTCTCCTGTTCCCACTCCTTGGGGATGGGATCGGGCGGTCCGACGGTGGCGTGGTATTTCGGATCGTCGGCGGCGACGGCGATCGACAGGGTCGCACCCGCGCTGAGGAATGAGAGCAGGGCGCAGAGCAGGACGAGTGCGCGGGAGATCCGCTGGAAGCGCTCAGTCGGCATGGCGGACCTGGACCCATCCGTCTTTCCAGGCGTACGGGCTGGTCGGCTCGTAGGCGACAGGGAAGGACCGCAGTTCGTTGAACTCGTCGGTGAACTTCCAGGTGCCGTCCTGCCACTTCACGGTGAAGTCGACGGTCTCCCCGCGCAGGGGGTTCTCGTCGCGGCCGCCTTTGGGGCCGGTGGCGAAGCGGTCGTAGGAGAGCCAGACCTGCATCACGTCACCGGCCGGCAGGCCGGGCGCCTTGACGGTGGTGGCCCGGGTGGCGTGCACCGCGGTGGTGAAGGTGATGTCGGCCGGAATGCCGCCGGAAGGGGGCAGGCCCAGTGCTTCACGCATCGTGCGGATCTCGGAGATCCGCTTGTCGACGTATCCGGGGGAGTCCTTGGATGCGACGGCCGTGAGCTGCTGGTGGGCCTTCTCGTCGTCGAGCCAGGCGTACTCCTCCCAGAAGTAGACGACGGCGGAGATCCCGCCGCTGGGGGAGCCCGGGAAGCCGGTGGACACACCGTCCTTCTGCCCCGTGGGCTTGCGGAGCTCGGTCTTCTTCCCCTTCTCCGGGGTCATCGGGCCTGACGCGCCAGTAGCTGTCGGCGCGGGTGCGCCGGCGGACGGACTCGCCTCGGCCTGCGGTTTCCCGTCGGGGTCGCCCTGCATCAGGGTGGCGGCGGTGAATCCACCGGCGACCAGCAGGGCGGCCACGGCGATGACGATGGCGGCGAGGATGAGCCGCGCCTTGCGGGCCTTGAGCCCGTTCGAAGAGTCCACGCTCACGCACTCGTCATGGTGAAGACGGCCAGGACCAGGGAGGACGTCAGACCGATGCCGCCCGCGCCGATCAGGCTCCACAGCACGCTCTGCTTGCCGCGTGCGGCCAGCGCGGCCCGCTCGGTGTTGTGGCCGATCGCCACGAGGGCCCATCCGCTGAGCCCGCCCAGCACGGCGAGGGCCAGGCCGCCGCCGGCGGTCCAGGCCAGGATCATCTTGGTCGGGTTGTTGACCGCAGCGGGCAGCGCCGGGTCGAAGTCGGGCACGGGCCCGACTTTGTCGGCCAGAGTGACCATGCCGGGGTCGGTGGCAAGGGTGTGCAGGCTCATCAGGAAGTGGCTCATGTTCGGTGATTCCTCGTCAGACGGCAGCGGGGACTGCAGCGGCAGGGAGCGGAGCGGGCTGCGGAGCATCGGGCAGCGGGTCGCCGAAGGATTCGCGGGCGACGGCAAGTAGGGCGGTAGCCAGGTCGCGCGCTGCCTGGCGCGTGCGTGCACGGGTCCGGGTCGGTTGGGCCTGGAGTCCGTGGGCGCGGATGTCCACGTCGTGGGGGAGGTGGACCACGGCGGCGGTGCGGGCGGACAGCATGGTGGCCGCTGCCCGGGCGACGGCGGGCGGGCGCCCGTCGGTCCCGGCGACCAGGACGACGACCGTGCGCTGGAGCGGCAGACCGTCCGCATGCAGGACCATCACGGCCTGCTGCAGGGCCTGTATCCCGTCGGCCGTGGCCTGGGCGCACAGCACCGGAACGGTGAAGGGGAGCTCGCACCAGGCGCGGGTCAGGCTCACCCGGCCGTCCGTGCACCGGGCGGCAAGCAGGTCGTGGGCGACCGGGTGGGCGGTGTCCGCCACCAGGGCCTGCCAGCCGCCCGCGGCCGCCAGTTGGTACCAGGCGGCTGCGGGAACGGGCAGGGACAGCGGGGCGGCGCTCCACTCCCGTCCATCGGTCAGGACCGCCCAGTCGCCCTCGGACGACCGGCGCACCGCTGCTGCGGCGCGGATACGGGTACGGGTCAGCGGGACATCGTGCGGGATCTCGGCGAGCCCGCCGGCCTGCGACCCGGCGGTCCAGGTCGGCCACGGGGAGGCGAGGCGAGGCGCCAGGTCGACGAGAACAGTGTCGGCGGCCGCCGCGAGTTCACCGGCGAGCAGGTGCGCCACTGTTGACCGGGCGCTGCCGCCCGTCGCGGCCATGACCGGCACGACGAGGCGCGAGGCCTCAGCAAATCCCGGGATCGCCGAATTGCCCTTTTTGCCCACCGAACCCCCCGTGCACAACAACGAAATCCGTAGCTAATGTGAACTTCGAATGTTCACGGCGCGCAGTCGAAATCCGTCGGCACCCTACACCGGACCTCTGACAGCCCCTGAGGGTTCATCACCAACGGCTCCTGCAAGCAGGAATGGCATAGTGTCACGATCCACGACGCGAAACCACGGGGAAATACAACTGGCCATGTGGCCTGAATAAGTCTTCGTGGCCGCAAATCCGGGGGATGGCCGAGGGGGATTTCGATGGGGGCGAAGAGGTGGGTTGGACTTGCTGTGGCAGGTGTGGTGGCGACGCCACTGGCCCTTGGGGTCGGTTTGGTGATGCTCCTCGCCGCAGTCTCGGAGGACGGCGGTAAGGGCCGGGACGTCGGGACGTGGCCGACAGCGGGATCGCTGCGGATCGGGGGCCGCGACGGTGTCCCCGCCCAGTACGCGCCCCTGATCCTGGCCGCGGCCGCCGACTGCAAGGAAGGCCTGCCCCCGGCAATCCTGGCCGCACAGATCTGGGCCGAGTCGAATTTCGACCCCACGGCGATCTCCCGCGACGGCTCGGGCAGGCCGATCGCCCACGGCATCTCCCAGTTCATCCCCGGCACCTGGGCCAGCCAGGGAATCGACGGTGACGGCGACGGCGACCGGGACGTCATGGACCCCAAGGACGCGATCCCGAGCCAGGGCCGCATGATGTGCGGCCTGCTGCGGACCGCCAAGAACCATCCCGAGTACAGCGGATCGGCCATCGAGAAGGCCCTGGCCGGGTACAACGCGGGCTGGGGGAGGGTCGAACAGTTCGGAGGCGTCCCGCCCGTCGGCTTCGCGGAGGGGCAGACCTACAACTACGTGAAGTCGATCCTGGCCCAGTCGGTGAAGTACACCGCGCCCGGCGGCAACGGCGGTCCGGTCGAGCTGCCCGCCGGATTCGAGTTCCCCCCGGACACACCGCCCCAGGTCCGCACCGCCGTGGCCTGGGCCCTGGCCCAGAAGGGCGGCTGGTACCAGCTCGGAGGCGACTGCACCGACGCGCTCGGCTCGAACCCCCGGCACTGGTGCGACTGCTCCTCCCTGATGCAGCAGGCGTACAAGGCCGCGGGCATCACCATCCCCCGGGTGACTTTCGACCAGATCGACCTGCCCATCCAGGTCGGCCTGGACAGCCCGAAGCCGGGCGACTTGGTCTTCAATGCCGGGTCCGACGGCTCGGCCGCAAGCCCCGGGCACGTCGGCATGTACATCGGCTCGGGCCTGCTGATCGAGTCCCCGCGCACCGGGGTCAAGACCCGGATCGTCCCGTACAGCAGCTGGCGCAACTCCACGAACTACATGACCAGGGCCACAGGAATTCGACGGGTGGTCGCCTGGTGACCGAGACGATCACAGGAGACGCGGTGGACGAAGACCGGACGCTCTTCCGGCCCTGGGGTCTGGTCGACCCGGCATTCTGGGCAGGGCCGGAGACCGAGGAAGCCGCCACTGCCGCTGCGGCCCCCATCGCCGTCGACGCGGTTGCGGACGTCGTGAGCGCAGAAGTCACCGAGAAGCTGGCCGCCATCCAGACGGCGGCCGCCGTCGACCTCGCGCGCGCGGGCGCCATCGCCGAGGAACTCGACGCCAAGACCACGGCAGTGCGCGGGGAGCGGCACATCGAGACGGTGCGGGTGAGGGAGGTCCGGGCATACCTCGTGCTTCTGTCCGGTCACCACGAGACCGCAGTGGCCTGGTACCTCCACGTCGTCCGCCTGCACGCCGCCCTGCACGGCCCGGACCACGACGAGACCACGCTCGCGGTGCGCCGCGCGTACAGCATGTGGAAGGCACTGCCGCCCTCAAAGGCAGAACCCCTTGCCGACGGGCTGATCGAAACCTTCACTGAAGTGCAGGGAGCCGGCGCGGACGCAGTCCGGCGGATCCAGATTCAGCTTGCGCAGCGGCACCCTTCCAGCGCGCAGCCCGCCCAGGTCGTATCAACCCGTTGAGGGTGCCCCCGGAAGGACCACGATCTCCGGCCGCGCGCAATCACCGCAGGACGCGTCCGACCTACTCACCTCCCGGGCTCGCCGACGAGACCAGGGCGATGAGGACGAGAAGACAGACAGCGAGCGTGATGACCTGCTCGGCCTCCCAGCCTTGGCGCACGGCGAGGACAACGATGGCCGCCACCACGTAGGGCCAGGACCGGCGCGGCGGAATGGAAGAGTTTAGGGCGGGCACGGCAGGTCTCCTGTGATCGTCTGAATAGGTGGAGACCCACCGTGATCGGTGATGTGATTGTCCGCCGCGAGGGACTGATGTTCTCGCAGGTCGACGATCGAAGATCGGGTACAACCCGCTTGTTGTACCTAGGAAAACACCAGATGCGGGGGGCGAGATGGGACGGCCTTTGGGGGCCCTGAAGGGCCGGACGGAACAGTCGAACGAGCTGGCCGTGTGGCTGCGCAAGATGACGGGCGGCAAGGGGGTCAGAGCGCTGGAGGCGGACTTCTCCTACAGCACGACTTCCTGGAGCGAGTTCCGCAGCGGTAGTCGGTTGCTGCCCGAGAGGCTGCTCAGGGAGGTGGTCGAGAAGTACATTCGGGAGCCACAGATGAGCAAGCGACAACTAGCCGAGGGGCTACGCCTGCTAGAAGCTGCTCGCACGGCCGAAGCAGTCTTAGACAACAGGGAAGCCCCTCCCTCGCTGCCGATGCCCGGCCCTCAGCAACGCGGACATGACGCGGTCTCTCAAGCCCTGTTGCGGCTGGACGACGCCAGGCTGCGGCAGATTGAGGCCATGCAGAAGCTGGCTGCCTCCGAGCGCCGCCGTCTCCAGCTGGAGGACATGGTCTCAGTACTGCAGGAGCGCTGCACTCTGCTCACGAGCGAGCGGGACCGGGCACGGGAAGACTCCCGCGCTGACTTCGAACGGGAATTGCAGATGTCCCTGGAGTACCGGCTCCAGGCCGACGAAAAACTAGATCACGCTCGCCGTGCCGAGGAGAAGGCATACCTACTCCGCCGCGCGGCCGAGCAGCAGGTCCTCCGGGCACAGCTCGCCCTAAGGCGGATCGGCGAGACCGTGACCGATCTCCCTGCTGGTGCACTGGGCATAGGCCCGGACGAGCTGGACCTTCCTCCGCTCGATCAGATTCACGATGTCTTGCAGGCCGCCCAGGAGCAGCTCGATGCTCAGGATTCTGAGCTGAGCGACCTGGAGGCGCTGCTCGGTCACGACGTGGACGGGGAGTCGCCACCCTCCCTCCTGATTGTCCCGGGACAATTACGGGCCAGCACCAAACCGAACTCGGACCATCCTCAGCTGGAGCAGGAGGACCTACCTTCTAGTCCCGTCCCACGCGCACCCATCCCGGACAGGACGCAGCAGGGCCTCCTGCCGCCGGAGGGGAGCAGCCGCGTCGCCAAGGCGCACAAGCCCCCACCGGTCCTCGGGCCGGCTAGGAACGCTGTTGTCTTTCGGGCGGAACTGCTAGCTGGGCTGGTCCAAGTGGGCACGCAGGACGAGTTCGCCGCGCAGCTGCGTAAGCTTCGCGCCCATGCACACACGCAGGTGACGGACTCTCGGCTAGCAGAGATCGCCTTCGGTCTGACCGAGAGCGCCGTAGCGGAGGATGTCCTAAGGAGCTGGTTCGCCGGAGAGACTCTTCCCCAGCGCTGGAGGCAGCTGCACCCCGTCCTTACCGCGCTCGGAGCCGACCTCGGGGAGGTCTCGGAATTCCACCGCGCGTGGACAGCCGTCGGTGGGGGATCAGTGAGCCCGGTGCTCGTAGCTGCCCTGCATCCATTCATGAGCCTGCAGAGACTTCAACCCGATCCTCTGGGCCACACCTTGGGGTGGATCATCGATGTGGTGGGACTTCTGCTGATGACAGCCCTCTCTGCGGCCTTCGCTGCTGCTTTCGAGGCTGATCCGGGCCCGCCGGTCCTGGAACTAATCTTTTGGGGCGCGGGCCTGCTGGCTCTCGAGATCGGCCTAATTCTCAGGAAAAGAGCAGTCTTCGGCCTCTATGCGATCACGGCTGGCATAGCCCTGACGAATGCGCCTGGGGGCGGCACCGTGAACCGCTGGCTGGCGAGCACAGTCGGCCTGATCTAACCGACTGTGCCTGGATCGGATGTCGCGGATGAACCGAGCCGAACGTCGGCGGCAATAATGCCTTGGACGCCCGGGATCATTGCGGTCCGGCGTTCAGCCAGCGGGCCACGGCCTCTGCGAAGTCCTGGCGGTCCTCCGACAGGCGCTTGTTCCCCTCTCTGTACATGGCGCGGCCCTGCGCACGGTTGGTACGGACCACAGGGGACTCGACGGCCAGGTGCAGAGAGGGCATTCCGACGCAGGCTCCGAGGCCATGCAGGTCGGCTTCCCCCTCTTCGGTGACGCCCCCTGAGCGTTGTAGTTCCCTCAGAAGGTCCAGTGCGGCCCGCAGGTCGGCCGTGCGCCTGAGAGCGGCCCGGGCGCGGTCCGTGCTCATGTCGGTGCCGGCCTCGCGCTGTTCTTGGTCCTCTGCCTCGGCGTTCCTGGTGTCGGAGTCCAGCTCATTGAGCATCGTCTCGGCCGGGGCGGCCGGAACGTGGTGATGGTTTTCCACCATGGCGCGCAGGTTCTCCGTCAGGGCCTTGGCACGGGCTGTCACGTCTTTGGCTTCGTTGGTTTCCTCGAAGGCAAGGATGCGCAGGGTCAGGTAGGCGGTCAGAGCCTTGCTGAGGTTCTCAAGCGTCGGGGCGCCGCGGCCGTTCTGAACGGCGTCCAGGAAGTCCGTGACGGCCTTGATGCGCGGCGTGGCGTAGGTAGTGTGCAGGGAGACTCGCGCAGTCAAAGCCGCGGATTGCACAGCTATCTCGTTGCTGCTCGATGCCGTCCTGAATGCAGCACGGCTGTTGATGAAGGCGGCGCCGATCATCCCGATCATCCCCGTTGCAACGAGCGCAGGAAGCCACTGAACGAAGTCCATGGCCAGGACCCTGGACCGCGCGAAGTCTGCTCGTACCGGATTTGAGCAGACCCAGAGCTAGAAGGCGGCGTTCACGGTCGCGGAAGCTGAGCCCTGGGATCGGTGGGGGCAGGGTGGTGTGGTGAGGGGGAAGGTACCCGCGTCGCTGGCCTGGGAGGTGCCTGCCCATGGCGCCCCTGCACCGCGCTGGCGCGCTCGTCGATCTCGCGGGCATGGCGGAGCGGAGCGGCGACCTGCATCTCCTCGCGGAGGGCGTTCTCCTGCTGCATCGCGACGACGTTCGCACGGTGGCGTGCGGCCACCGTCCGCTGGGATCCGGAACTCTCGCGCAACTGCTGGATGTCCTCAGCGATGCGGGTATCGAGCCGGTCGGCCAGGACGGGCACGCGCTGCTGCATCGCCTCCAGGACCGGCTCCATCCCCGGAACGTCCCTGGGCGTGATCAGGGTCCCGCCCTGCATCAGCAGGGACGCGTGCTGGTAGCCGGTGAGGGCCTGCCAGCCCTCGCGCAGGGCCTGAGCGGAGGCGCGCGAGGCCCGCTGGGCTTCGTCGACCGCGGCCAGGTGCTGCTGCTGGTACTGGGCGGTGAGAGCGGCGGTTCCCTTCCGGCTGGTGCCGGCGAGCCGGAGCGCTATCCGGCCCTTCTGCGCGGACTGCTCGATCTGGTCGAGAATCCGGCGCGTCGACACGGCGTGCCGCTGGGCCGCTGCCTGGCGCTCTGCTTCTTCTCGCGCCCTCTGCGTCCAGCCGCCGGCCCGGGAGAGCACGTCGTACGCCTCGGCGGCGAGTGCCCCTCCCGGGGTGACGGGGGCATCCAGGCGGCGCTGCTGTTCACCGGCCTGACGCCCGTGCTCGGCGGCCAAGTGCTCGGCGCGCTGCGCGGCCGCGGTCTCCTCGGCTGCCCGGGCGGCCAGGTGCTGTGAGGGAAGGTGACCGTACGGGCGCTGCTGCCACGGGGTGTAGGCAGGCCCTTCCCTGACCACGGTCCGGGCGGCGGGGATGCCGGTGAGCTCGTCGGTGACCATGGTGTCCTCGGCGTCGGCCTGCAGGATGCGGCCGTACGCAGCGACCGCACGGTCCAGGCGGTCGGCGTCGGTGCGGACCGGCCCGAGGGCGGCCCGGGTGGGGTGGTCCTCCAGTTCGTCGAGCGGCAGGTGGAGGTGGCTCTCCTGTCGGGCCCGGGACATGGCCGGGTAGAGGCTGTGGGAGTCGGCGTGCAGGCCGTAGGCAATGGCGACTTCGGCAGTCAGGCCCTGCGCGGATCCGATCGTCATCGCGTAGGCGTGGGTAAGGCGGCCCTCCGCGATGTCGCGGGCGGACATCCAGGCCTCGCTCATCACGAACCCGCCGGCCGGCTGGGGACGGCGCCACTGGACGAGAACGCCCCGCTTGGCGTCGACGTCCAGGACGACGCCACGGAACCCGTTGAGGACGTCTACCGCGGACTCGCCGCGCCGACTGCGGTAGTCGTTGCGCCGGATGTGGACCAGGTCCCCGGCCGCGAACTGGATCCGCCCCCCGCCCGCGACCGCGTAGGTGCGGCCTGCCTCCAGCCCTCCGGAGGCGACGAGCGCGGCGCGGGCGCCGGCGTTGAGGGTGGCGACGTCCGCGCGGCGGGCGGCGAGCAGCAGAAGGTCGGAGACCTGGCCGTGGGGGTCACCGGCCCAGCGGGTCCGGGTTTCGTTCCAGGCGCCGAGCATGGCGGTCAGGGCATCGGTGGCGGTGTCCTCGGCGTGGACGCGGCCGTGGGCGGCGAAGGCGGCGAGCGCGCTGGTGCGGCCGCCGCTGCGCCAGTCCTGCAGAGCAGCCCGTTCCACGATGTCGCGCTGGCGGCGGTTCTCGGTGAGTTCGAGGCCATCGACGATGCGGTGGATCCGGGCGAAGCCGCCTCCGATGCCGACCGCGCGCAGCTGAAGCGGGTCGCCGACGGCGACGACCTTGGTGCCGGTGTCGGCCGCGTGCCGCAGGAGTGCGGCGAGCGCCCGGTCGTCGACCATCGCGGCCTCGTCGATGACCAGCACGCCGACCCCGTGCAGGCCGCGGCCGCCGCTGACCTCCCGGGTCCACGCGGCGATGGTCTGGGACTCGATACCGGCTTCGGCAGCCAGGTTCGCAGCGGCGACGGCCGCGGTGGAGGCGCCGACGACGCGCAGTCCGGCCGCCTCCCAGCCGGTGCGGGCGGCCTGCATGAGGGTTGTCTTGCCCGCACCGGCGACACCGATGACGGCGTCGACCGCGTGCCCTGCGGTCAGCAGTCGCATCACCACGGCGCGCTGCTCGGCGCTGAAGACGAAGGGGCGGCCGTCGGTGGAGTTGGTGACCTCGACGGAGGAGAGCGTCAGCTCGGCGGCCTCGACGGTCAGCTGGGCCAGGTGCTGGTCGAGACCGGCCGAGGCCCACTCGATCACGGTCTGCTCCGCGGCCACGACCGTGGTGTGGGTGTAGCGCTGCCGGTGGGCGTGATGGCCGCGGTTGGAGTCGGCCAGGCGGACCGCATGCCCGCCCACCGCAAGGACGTCGTCCGTCAGCGCGGTCAGCTGCTGCGCCGACAGCAGGTAGGGCAGCGTCTTCGCGACGGCCGCCATCACGTGCGTGTGGGAGACCGTCTTGCGAGACGCGATCAGCCCGTGCTCGGCATCCCAGATCTGAGCCGCGATCTCCGCTGGGCTCGGCATCCGCGGGCCGCCGCCCGCAGACAGCGGCGGCGTTGTCCCGGAAGGCCCGGGCAGGGCGGCCGCGATCATCGCGTCGACGGCGGCCTCGCCGCCGAGTTCTGCGGCCGCCCGGGTGCGCCAGGCCTCCCTCGGCGCGCCCGAGTCGACGTCCTCCTTGGCCTCCGCGCTCTTGCGGGCGGCCGTCTTCTGCTGGTCCCGTGAGGCGCCCTCGCCCGCCAGCTCGAGAACCTGCTGGTGCCGCCGGGAGAACACGTCGCGAAGGCCTTCGTCGACCCCGGCGAGCTCCCACGCCCCGGTGGTCTCCGAGCGCTCGAAGCGGGCGCCGTGCGTCTCTGTCAGGCGGGCCCGGAGCCGGCCCTCGGCGATCTCGTTGATCAGGTGGGCGTAGCGGTGGAGGTCCTCGCCGCCGCCCGCGATCGTGCGCCACTTGCCGTCCAGGCACTTCGCCATGTGCGCGATGTTCACGTGGACGTGCAGGTGCGGGTCTCCGGGCGAGCCATCGACCGGGCGAGCGGAACGGTGCAGGGTCGTCCAGCCGATCAGCCCGGACGTCTCCACCCGCTCGGCCTGCCGGCCGTCCCCGTGGTGGCCGGCCATCCCGTAGGCCGCCCACCCTTCCAGTGCGTGCACGGCTTCGGTGACGGACGCCAGCCAGTCCTCCTCGATCCGTCCGGCGAGCTCGGCACCGGCCAGCCCGTAGGCGGCGGAGATGCTCTTCGGGAGATCGAGGGTGATGTCCACGCCGCGCAGGCCGACGTCGACGTGGTGCCGCATCCACCTCCGGGCTTCGGCCACCGTGTCCGCGCCGTACAGCTCGTCCAGGGCGAGACCGGCAGCCGCAGCCAGGTGCTCGGCATCGGCCAGCGGCAGCAGGTGACTCTCGCCGTCGCGCAGGATGCCGCGCTCGGCCCGGGCGAACCTCTTCGCCAGCGCGGGCCGGCCCAAGTACTCCGAGACCGTCGTTCCGGTCGCGGCCGCCGCCTCGGAGACAGCGTCCACAAGCACGCGCGCGATGACCTTCCCCCGCGGGTCGAGCGCCTTCTTCCGGGCGACCAACTGCTCGCCGGACCGCCAGTCCCGACCGTCCATCAGCGCGTGCGCGGCTTCCGGATCGACCCGCTCACCGGCCACCAGATCCAGCTCGGCCAGCCCACTGCCGATCCACCGCAGCGTGCTCTCCCCGGCGAGCCGGTACTCAACCTGGGCGTCCTCGGCCCGGTCGCAACCGCAGTCCTCGGTCAGCCGGTAGTCGACCTGCTCGGGGGCGTAGATGGGTGTCGCGTACCCCACCCTCCCACCCCCTCATCCGGTGCCCACTGCATCGTGATCCATGATCGCGTATCGAAGATACCTGGAGTGCTAACAGGATTGAAAGAACTGAGCATGCGGAGGCTGTACGCGACGTGGTCGGTGTCGTGCGCAGGGTTGATGTCAGTGGGATGCGCAGGGTTATGACAGTGGGAACGCAGAGTTGTTGTCAGTAGGCAGTGACGATGTGGGGAGCCCCCAGAAGGCTGTAGAGCACGTTGTCGTGGAGGCAGTCGACGATGCCTCCGGGGTTGACCATCTCGGCGGCGGCGAGGTCTTCCAGCGCCTGGCGCTGCGCGGCGTCGTGAAGATCGATGCCTCCGTCGACCCAGACGCGCAGGAGGACCTCGGCTTCGGCGGGCTGGATCGGGCCGCGTACGGCGGCGTTGGGCTTCTTCCGTCCGGTGAGGGCGTCGAGCTGGTGCGCGTCGAGGATGTCGAGGCGCGGGGTGGCGGTGTACGCCTCGGGTGGGACGTGCCGTAGGAGGAGCACGCCGCCGGCCTCGGGGTGGGTACGGGCGTGGTCGAGGGCGGTGTCGGTCCGGTGGCGGGTCCAGGACTGGGCGGCTGCGAGGGCGTCGGAGGTGAGGGGGCCGTCCGCGTGCGCGAGCGCGGTGAGGACGGTGAGCGCGTCGTGGTCGGCGCCGGCTGGGCGGCGGTCGGCTACCTGGCATTGGCGGGGCAGCTCGAAGAGGTCGTCGGAGCCGGGCATCAGGTCGGCGGGGTGCATGTCGAGGCGGCGGGCGAGTTCGAGCAGGACGCGGACGGGCAGGTCGGGGAGTTCTTCGAGGTCGATCTGGTGCTCGTGGACGCCGAGGAGGTCAGCGAGCTGCCAGCCGGTCATTCCGGCGGCCAGGAGGCGCCGCTTGATGACGTAGGACCTCTGCACGGAGTCGCGGCGCCGCTGCGGGCCCTCGCGGTGGATGGGACGGCCGGAGTAGGGCGCGGTCACAGGCGGTCTCAAAGAACAGCGTGGCCATCGCCTCGAACGAGTCGTTCTCCGGCTGGACGAAGACCTTCACCGACCCGCGTCTTTGCGCTGCGATCGTTGACCGCCTCACCTTCGGCGGCAACATCATCGAAACCGGCACCGACTCCTACCGCCTCGCCACCACCCGCGCCCGCGCAGAGCAGCAGGCTGCGGCCGGCTGAGTCCCCACAAACGAGCGAGCGCGACCACGGGGCGCCGGGCGGCTGGCAGAAGGTCGGAACATGATCTACCGGAAGTCGTTCAGCCAGTCGCCCGGGAGCAGGTCACGTATTCCGTCGAGGGCTGGTTCGGTGCGGCCACGGGCCAGCAGAGCCATGCCGTCGTCGTCACGCAGAAGCACGTCATGGCCCAGGAACCAACGGATGGCGTGCTCTTCCTCGCCCATCGGATAGGCCGGGAACGGCAGCCGAGTGCAGTTCTGTTCCAGCAGATCAACGCCGTAGTCGTCGAAGTCGCTCAGGAAGTCGCAGAGCTCGCCTTCGGCCTGCAGGGATTCCGACAGCACGATCTCGATGAAGCACAGGGACAGCCGCTCCAGCCAGCTCTCCCAGCGTTCGGCAGCCTTGTCAGCCAAGTCGGCCCTGATGAACACGGCAGGGTCTTCGTCCACCACCTCATCGAGGAGGATCCCCCAGGAACAGGCCCCCTGGTTCTCATGCCGGAAGACCAGAGCTTCCTTAGCCTCGTCCACATACAGCTCTGACGGGCTGAGCAGGACGTCATGGTTGCTGGTCAGGTCCTGACGGCGGCCGAGCAGCAGATACGCCTCTCGAAGCGCCAGTGGCAGCCGGAAGCCGAGCCTCTCCTCCGCGGCCACGAGATCCGCCTCGCCCCAGCCGTCGTCATCACCGAGCGCCTCCGACCAGTTCGCAACGAACCCGCGGATGAACTCCCAGGCGCCCCTGCGGCCTTCAACACCCGCAGCGAGCGACCGCACCATATCGAACTCACGTGTCATGCCAGGACGATATCGGCTCCACCCACGCAGCCCTCGGCACCTGCACAGAGCGGTCGACACGCCGGTACTGGTGCTCTCGGAACGAAACTCGGCATCAAACGCTCTTCGTCATCACCTACGAAGCCACCATGGCGACTCAAGGAGACTGACCACCGAGGAGTCCGACGTTCTTCACGCCGCCGGGGACTGGATGAAGGACCACCCGATGGCGCAGATCCGCGCCCTTAACTTGCACGAGGAAGACATCGACGGGCCCGGAGACGCCCGGACCTGGGTCTGTGTGAGTAGTTGGCGTATAGGAAATCCCGGTGAGATTGATCTTGATCAGCTGGCCGGCGAGTTCGGTCCTACCGGCGTCGAGCGAGTAAGGGAACCTGCGCCGTGATGACGTCGAAGGGGGTCATCCAGTAGAAGCTGGTTCGTTGCAGTTGGTGAGAGAGGACTCCAATGACGCGGCCCGATTCGTCCAGAACGGCAGCACCTCCGAGCCACCTACCGATTTTCGATGGGGACGTGCCGTCGCTGCCTGGCGGTACGGATACATCGAGCTGCCAGTCGCCATCTGACCCAGTCGGGCCCATTGTTGTGCCCGCGAGCCAGATCCCCTCAAGGCGGAGATCGCCGCGTCCGCTGTCGGAATCGTGCGCGCCGTAGATCCTCACTCGTGCGCCGGGTGGGGGTGGGGCTGCCCACCTTGCGCCCGCTGCCCCGTCGACCCTTCCGCTCGGCGCGAGGACGGCCAAGCCTCTCAGTTCCGGATCTCGCCAGAGCACATCTGCGTCAGTCCAAGCGCCGGGAGAGTCGATCGCTCTCACCGCAAGTCTCTGCCTGCCCTCCTGGAGGTCCTCGTCTTCCTGAACCAGGTAGGCACGGGTGAGTACCATTCCGTCCTGCAGGAGCACACCCGATCCGAGCCTGTTGCCGCAATGGACCAGGAGTGATGCCCGGGATGCGACGGGCGCTCTGGATGTCAGATCTCCTGCGGCCTCAGCATGCTG
This sequence comes from Streptomyces sp. NBC_01232, assembly GCF_035989885.1. Classification (GTDB taxonomy): domain Bacteria; phylum Actinomycetota; class Actinomycetes; order Streptomycetales; family Streptomycetaceae; genus Streptomyces. The sequence continues at coordinate 54,786 of NZ_CP108519.1, read as the reverse complement.
GTACAGCGCGAGGAAGCGGTTGGCTTCGGCATCCGGGTCTCTGCCGTCGATCGCCCGCCCGGTGAGCCAGCGTACGAGGCTGTCGAGTTGCCAGGCGGTGGGCCACTGATCGCCTCGGAAGACCTGCGAGACGAGGGTCCGATTCATCGTGGCCCGGAAGTCCCCGTCGGCAAGACCGTCACTGATCGTGCGCACGCCGGGTCTGTCTGCTGCCCGGTACAGGGCGTGCAAGTTCTCCAGCACTGTCCGGCGTGGACCGTCGGGAAACTCCTCCAGCGGAGGCATCTGTACGCCCCGGCTCCCTCTGCGCTGCAACGGACGGCCCCCTGTGAAGACAGAGTGTCAGCAAGTGTCAGCGAGCGTAGTGCCAGCAGCGGATCTCTCTCCAGGTGACAGCAGGATTTGCGGGACGAGTGTCCGGGGCGTGCGAGGCACTCGGGAAACGGGGGCGCAATAGAAAGCGGGGCACCACAAGGTGCCCCGCTTCCACACCGAACTGCCGCAACGACGTTGGCGCGCTGCGCGGCAGATCCCGTCCCTCTGGAGAGAGAACGATGTCTTTCAACCGTAAGTCTCGCGACCCTCGTATCCCCAGTGACCTTCTTGTCTTCTTGGCGGTGCTCCTGGTCGTCAGTGTCTTTGTCCTGGTCGGACACAGCACCCCTCAGGACCTCGCCGGATATGCCACCGCCGCGACAGTGTTGTACGCCGCGTGGCGGCGGCCGCAGGACGGCGGCCCGAAGGGGGGCCGCTAGCCTCCGCCGCTGCCCGGCCTGCGCCACCTCGCTGAGATGCTCGGCGACCGCGAGACCTGAGCAGCCAGACCTGTCCGCTTCAAACAGCAGACTGCCCCACGTAGTCACACACCGCCCCCGGCGCAATCCCGCGCCGGGGGCGTTCCGTACTGACAAAACCCTGCGCCGCACTGACATCAACCCTGCGCACGACAATTCGGAGGCTGTTGCCGTTGGACATCGAGATGTCAGCGGGGTTGGACAGTGGAACGGCATCATGCGCGCCGCCGAGCGGGTGGTTGCAGTGGGAACCGAGGGGGGCGCAGACGGCCGTGGCGGCCCCCCACGCGGCGGCCGAAAGCGCGAAGGTGTCCTTGGCGGCGTCGAAGTTGCCGAGGATCAGCAGGATCGTGGCGGCGAGGAAGGCGATGGCTCTGGCCATGGACAGGGTTGCCGCCGTCGCCTTGCCAACGAGGTAGGCGGTGCGCCGCAGGAGGCCGAGTTCGCGGCGTCGCTGGCGTCGGACTCGCCGGCGCAGGGCACGGACCTCGCGTCGGCGGCAGCTGAGTTCGTGCTCGGCCTGGGTGAGAAAGCCGTCGAATGAGGTGGTCAGGATCGGCAACTGGTGAGCGGGCTGGCCCTGGTGGCTGGCGGGATGCACAGTGGTCACTTATGTCCCTTGGGGAGGTTCTCTCGCCGCCCCGTGCCAAGAGCCTTGGAGGCGACGAGCCCGGATGCGCTTGTTCCTCTCTCGGTCCCGGGGAGCGGGCCCACCGGCAATAGATCTTGAAGGCCTTTGCGGGCATACCGTGGTTACGAATCGCGGACGGTCAGTTCGGAGCGGCGGCGCTGTTCGGCAGCCAGGCGTTTGGCTTTGCGGCGGACCCTTTCACCGAATGCATCTGGCTCGGTGGCACCTGTGGCGGCCGCGGCCTCCGTCCAGGTTGTCCCGTCGGCCGCGGCGTACGCGAGCACCACCTGTAGCTCGGCCGGATCGAGCCCTCGGAGGACGGCGTTGAGCCGCTCGTCCTGGTAGATCCCGCCTGTCACCCGACTCAGGAGGTCTACATCGGCGGCGACCAAGTCGTACAGCGACAGTCCGTCCCCGAGTGCGGCATCCAGGGACAGCACTCGGCCCCGACCGGTGGCGGGAGGCAATGTCCCACGCCCTTGGCGGTAGCTGGACTGATCCCCTCGAACGAAACGGGCGGTTGTCCCTGAGCGCGCTCGGTGCCCTCAGGGCGGAAGCGCGCTGTACATCGCCAGTTGGTGCCTCTGTCGCGACGGCGAACGCGGCACGTGCTTCGATGCGTTCGTGCTCTGCCTGGCCTGCGGCTCCGGGGGCGGCGGGCAAAAAGAAGCCCCCTGCAGTGGTGCACAGGGGGCCGGTTGGTTCGGGTGGGGCGGTGGTGTCACCACCCGTGGATGAAGGCGGCGGCCTCGGCGGCGTCGTCGGCGACTCCGACGGGCAGCCACTCGCCGGACTCCTCCTCGAGCTCGAAGAGGACGCGGGGGCCGTCGGGGGCGAGGTGCGCGGCTCGGCCGCGGGCCGCCGGGTCCAGGGGTTCGGCGCGGCGGCGGCCGGTGATCTGCCGGTCGGACTCGCGTCGGCGGTCGCGGCGCTCCGCCCACGCTGCGAGCGGTTCCCTGTCGGCTTCCACGTTCTCCCCTATCGCCAGCGGGCCCCGGGCAGCAGGTTTTCGGGGGCGTCCAGCCATGGTGTCTCACCGTCGGGGCCCACCGTAAGGCCGAAGCGGTCAAGGGCGGGGCTGCCTTGCGCCTCCCACCACCCGCAGGCCGCCTCTACGGCGTCCCACAGGCGTCGAGGGCCGTGCTGATAGACGACGCCCGGCCCGTACTCCTCCGGCCACCGTACGGCCGCCCACGACCGATCGGTGAGGGAGTACCACCAGGCGGCCGGGGCACCGTCGGATTCCGTGTGGGTGGTGTGCGCGACGTGGGGGACGGCGAGGCTGATGGCGTGGTGCGCCTCGGCGAGCTGGTCGGGCTGCACGGCCGTGCCGGTCGAGCCCGGCCACTGCTTCACATACTTCTCGGCGTCCGGCCACACCGTGCGGTGCGACCGGGCCTTCATGAACTCCACCGCGGTGACGAACGGGCCGGACGCGGTGCCGTCGGCGTGGACCGTGAGGCAGGCGGCGGCGTCGCGGCTGCTGTAGTGCGTTCCGTACGGGGCGACGATGACGCCGCCGGGCCTGACCTGTTCCACCCAGGCGCGCGAGATGCTGCGCACGCCGAACGTGCACAGCAGCCGGTCGTACAAGGCGCGGTCGGGGTGGCCGGCGAGGGCGTCGCCGGTGACCGCCTCGGCGTAGAGGCCGAGGGTGCACAGCCGCTCCCGCGCGGCCGCAGACACGGCCGGGTCCACGTCGATGGTGGTGACGTTGGCGGCGCCGCAGCGGTGGGCCAGGAGTGCGGCGGTCTCGCCGGTGCCGGTGCCCGCGTCCAGGACGCGCATCCCGGCGTCGGCGTCCAGGGCGGCGAGCAGGCGGAACACCACCGAGGGTTGGGAGCTGGAGGAGGTCGGGACCGTGCCCGGATGGTCGCCGCGATGGGCGCCGTCGTCCCACTGGGTGACGACGGACAGGTCGCTGTCGGCGTATCCGTACCAGGCGGCCGGATCCGTGCGCCGGTCCACGACCACAGCACGGGCGGCAAGAACACCAGCCGTCTGCTGGTGATCGGCCAGGATGAACGGCCACATGACCGTGGGCAGGAACGCCGCGCGGTCGACGGCGGCGAAGGCGGGCGCCCAGTCGGAGGAGAGGGCACCGGATTCCATGAGGCAGCGCCCCAGCTCGGTACGGCTGGGGCGCTCCTGGTGTGCGATGACGGTCATGGGTTACCGGTGCTTCCCGCCACCGGAGGGCGTGCTGGTGTCGGGGTTGGACGGCGGCGGCGGGGGCGGGGTGGAGATCGGCGCGGACCCTCCGCCGTGGCTCCCTCCACCACCTCCTCCACTGCCACTGCCTCCACTGCTCCCGCTGTTCCCGCTGTTGTTCGCCATGGCGGTACTCCTCTCGGTCGTGCGGTACCGGCCGGGCCGAGTGGCCGGCCGGGGTCGTACGCCCCACGGTCGGGGTGCCGAAGCGTCAGGGGAAGGCCGCTTCGGCAGCAGCCTCACCGCGGGGTGGTCTCAGGGGTCGGTGATCCGCTCGGCACGGCGTCGGATCACGGTGAGGGTGTCCGGGGCGTCGGTCTCCCACTGGTGGAAGGTGCCGCCGTAGATGGGCCGCAGCACCCACACCGGCACGGGGCCCGGGCCCTTCTCGCGGACGTCTGTGACGATGGCGCCGTGTCCGGCGGCGTCTTTGACCTGGTCGCCGACCCACGCCCGGGGCCCGCTCACCGGACACCCGCGGCCACGTCCGGGGCGAACAGGCGCAGGGGTTTCAGCTCGCGGGGGTCGGCCGTCCACTCCCGTCCCGAGCCGTCCATGGGGCGCATGTGCGCGATCCGGTCGACCGTCTTGCCGGTGACCTTGGAGGTGCGGATGAACACGGTGCCGACGGTGCCGGTGCGCTCCGTTGCGGGGTGGATGACCTCCCGCCCCAACAGGTGGTGGTCGTCGTCCTCCCGCACCCACACGTTCGTGTCGTTCCTGATCACGTCCGTGCCTCCTGCCTATCGGCGTAGGGGGGAGGGCGCCCCGCTGCTAGGCCAGGACGCACCCCCGGGGGATGTGCTGTGGGTAGTCAACCGGTGACAGGCAAGGCGGGGAGTGGGCTGTGCCGGACTTTCAGGCGGACTTTTCTGCCCCGGTCCGCCTGAAAGTCCGGGCCGGGTGGCTCTACCGTGCGAGGAGAGCTCACACCACGGAACGCGAGGGGGCGCCATGTCCGAACCGGCGGAGGAGCCAAGGGCGTTCGCGGACCTCGTCGACGGTTTCGGGTGGCGCAGTCCCAAGCAGTTCATCCGCGTGTACGCGGCCGTCGCGGCCCGCATCGGTGAACGCGAGGACGTCACCGACCGGCAGATCCGCCGGTGGCGAGCGCCGGAGCCGCCGTGCCCGCAACCGGGCCGTCAGCGCGTCTTAGAAGCGATGCTCGGCGTGCCGCTGGAACAGGCCGGCTTCCGGGTTCCGGAGCACCGCCGCAACGCTGTCACGGCCCCCGTGGCGGTACTGGACCCGATCCCCGAACTCCGCGAGAGGACCGATTTGATGCAGGACCGCCGCACCATCCTGGCCGCCGCGGGCGGCATCGCCCTCGGCGCGACCGGGATAGGAGCGGCACCTGCCACTGCGTACGACGCGCCCCGGATCGGCACGGACACCGTGACCGACCTGCGCCGGGGCCTCGCCTCCCTGTACGGGCTGGACGATCGGTTCGGCGGCGCCACGGTCGGCCCGCTCGCCGCCGCCCACCTGTCCCGTGTACGGCGCCTGATCGATACTGGGTCCTACCCCGAGACGATCAGCCGTCAGCTGCGGCTCATCTCCGGCGAGACCGCCGAACACGTCGGATGGCTCGCCTTCGACGCAGGCGACCACGCGCGCGCCCGGACGTACTGGACCCAGGCCCGCGAGACGGCGGCCGAACTGCGTGACGACTCCCTCGGCGTCCTGGTGCTCGCGTCCATGGCGCTGCTGGAGCTGCGGGAGAAACAGCCCCGGCCCGCGCTGGACCACGCCCGACGGGCCGCCGAGCTCGCCGCGCCGTGGGCGCCGCCGTCGCTGCTGTCGATCCTCGCCACCCGGGAAGCACGGGCGCTGGCCATGCTCGGCGACTCGGCGTCGGCCCGCGCCACGCTGGCGAACGCGGCCCGCCTGTACGAGAAGGACCGCGGGTCACGGTCGGCACCGGACTGGACACTGTTCCACGGTCCCGCCGAACTCGCCTCGGCACAGGCCGAACTGTTCACGGCCGCCGGGCATCACCGCGCCGCCGTGTCGTGGCTGCGCCGCTCCCTGGAACGGCAGGAGACCGCTTACGCCCGCAACGAGGCCTTGCAGCGGGCCGGACTCGCCGGGGCGCTCGCCCGGTCGGGAGACGCCGACGAGGCGGCGCACCACATCGAGCAGGGCGAGTCCCTGCTCACCGAAGTGTCATCGGGGCGGGCGCGGGAATCGTTGGCCGTGGCCCGCCGCGAGCTGGACCGTGTCCGCCCCACCCGATGAGGAGTCCCGTGGAATACACCACCGTCACCGACACCGTCTCCGCCGGGCGGGAGCTGGACGACCTCGCCCCGGTCTATGAAGCCGTGTTCGCAGAGCCCCCGTACAACGAGGGACCTCGTGACGTCGCCGAGTTCCTGGAGCGCTACCAGCGCGAGCACAAGACGCCCGGCTTCCGCCTGGTCCTGGCCCGCGACGGCGGCGAGCTCACCGGGTTCGCCTACGGCCTCCCCCTCGCATCCACCACCGGATGGTGGTCCGGATTCCTGAACACCGCCCTGCCCGAGGAGTTCACCCGCGAGGACGGCCGCCGCACCTTCGTCGTGATGGAACTCGCCGTACTCGCGGACCGTCGCGGCCTTGGCGTCGGCCGGGCTCTGCACGCCGCCCTGCTGAACGGAGTCACCGCAGAGCGGGTCACCCTCACCGTCCGCCCCGAAGCGCCGGCCGCCGCCTGGTACGAGCGCCTGGGCTACGAACTGGTGGGCGTCACTCAGCCATGGGACGGCGCGCCGGTGTACCGATCCATGATCAAGCCGCTGCAGCCCGAGGTGTGAGGGGTGAAGAGTTCGGTGTGCCGGGGTAGTGCCGTCTCGCGCAGCACGGGTATCAGCTCGTGACGGCTCCCCACCGCGCCACCGCCCGCGACGACACCGCCCATCTCTTCACGACGGTCAACGGCCACCCCTCGAACCCCAAAGCCTCATCCGAATCGTGCGCACGGTCGTAGGTATCCACCCCGACCTTGGCGAAGCCGCCCCGAGCCTCTCCGTAGACGTCCAGGGGATCCGCGTCGCGCGGCAGCGAGGTCGCCGGCTATGCGGACTTCGCTCACCCAGAGCAGCGCCCGCAGCATGTCGGCGCGGTCGGCGCGGTCGAGACGTGCGCCTATCATGCGGCGCAATATTGGGCTTTCTTAGCGGTTCGGTTTTACGGCCAAATTCCGGTCAGCCATCACCGCGTGGGGGTACACACTCCCGTGCGCCTCGATCTGGCGGGGCGCCTACCGCTGGTGGTCGGCTGCAGCTCTGTCGGCGTGCGGATCGCGGTGCGGTCGCTGTCGGTTTGTGCGGTTCTGTCTCCGCATCCCGAGCACGGCTCCATTACGCCGTAATGAGACTGGCCATCCAAGGTAACGCGCCATGCATGAAATTGATCTTGAATGTTAGTAAGGTGTCATCATGTCATCGACGCCATCGGGGGATCGGGAGAAAGTCGTCTCCAAGCTGCCCCCTTCTCTGCAGCAACAGCTGAAGGTCCGCACCGCTCAGCTCCGCATCGACATCCAGCACGCGGTGGAAGAGGGGGTCACCGCCTGGCGCGGCCTCGGGTCCAACCTCTCCCCCGTCGACACCGCTGGCGCCAAGTCTTTCTCGACATGGCTGCCGGAGGGCCAGTGGGATGCATTCCGAGCCGATTGCACCCATCGGGGCGTTTCCCTCATCCAGGGACTTGCGCAGTCGGTGTCTTTGTGGCTGGAGACGCACCCAGCCCCAGGCGTGCAGCGCCCCTCGGTCGTACGACGCATCGTCGTCTGCAACCAGAAGGGAGGTGTGGGCAAGACCGCGGTGGCCGCCGGTGCCGCCGAGGCGATGGCAGAGGACCCCGACACCCTGCACCCCGTCGGGGTGTCCAAGCACTTCGCGCATGCCCTCGCCGAGGCGGACCCGGATGCCACCCCCTTGGAGTTGGAGGACCTCCCCGGACTCGGCCTTCGTGTCCTCTTGGTCGACTTCGACCCCCAGGGACACCTCACCAAGCAGCTGGGACATGACCTTCTGCCCCTGGACGGCGACAGCCTCACCAAGCACATGGGCGGGGACTCACATGGAAAGCTCAAGGACCTCATCGTCACTGTCGCCGACGAACGCTTCGGTGACCGGCTGCACCTGCTGCCCTCCTGCACGGACGCGTTCCTCCTCGACGTGAAGCTCTCCGGCGTACGCGCCCGGGAGGCCGCACTCGAACGAGCCCTGTCCCCCGTCGAGTCGGACTACGACGTCATCCTCATCGACTGCCCCCCAAGCCTCGGGCTCAGCATGGACGCGGCCGCCTACTACGGCCGCCGCCGCGACTCCGAGGCACCTGGCAACTCCGGCATCCTCGTAGTGGTCCAAGCAGAAGACAGCTCCGCGGACGCTTACGGCCTGCTGACCAGCCAGATCGACGACCTGCGCTCGGACATGCACCTCGAACTGGACTACCTGGGCATCGTGGTCAACCACTACGACGCCCGCCGCGGATACATCGCCACCTCCTCGCTGGAGAGCTGGATGGCCATAAGGAACCCACGCGTCGTCGGACTCATCGGCGACCTGAAAGAACAGAAGGAAGCAGTGCGCGTGAAGCAGCCTCTGCTCGCCTACGCACCTCAGTGCACGCAGGCCGTCGCCCTGCGCGCGCTCGCACGGGAGATCGCATGAGCAGCAAGGCATCACGACTGGGTAAGGGCGCTTCGTTCACGCAGACGCAGAACGTCAGCGCCCGGCGCCAGGCCATCGACGCGGCCACCAGCGCGCCGACCGAAGGCGCGCTCCCTCCGGTCAAACTCCCGGTGAGTCTTATCAGCCTGAACCCGGCCAACCCCCGCACGACGCTCGGGGACCTTCGCGACCTCGCAGCCAGCCTTCGTGACCACGGCCAGAAGCAAGCGATCACGATCATGTCGCGCTTCTCCTACCTCGAAGCCAACCCGGACCGGGCCGAGGATCTGGACGAAGGCGCCGAGTACGTCGTCATCGACGGCAACTCCCGCCTGGCAGCAGCACGTGAGGCCGACCTGAGCGACATCAAGGTCATGCTTGACGAAGACCTTGGCAACACCGCCGATGAGATCCTCGAATCCTCACTTGTCGCGAACATCCACCGCCAGGACCTCGAGCCTCTCGACGAAGCCCGCGTACTTCAGCAACTCCTGCAGAGCGCTGGCACTCAAGAAGCGCTGGCAGCCCGACTCCACCGCTCACAAGGCTGGGTCTCGCAACGTCTGGCCCTCCTCGGGCTGACCCCCGAGCTCCAGAGCAAGCTGGTAGCCGGCGAAGAGCCCGCAGAACTTCTCCGCAGGGTCGGAAACAAGAAGCCGGAGGAGCAAGCCGCACACCTCGAACTCCTCAAGGAACAGAAGGCGGCAGCCAAGAAGCGAGTACCGGCCCCCACACGCCCGGAGCCCACGCCGAGCGCCGCAGAGGATGAGCCGGAGTTCCCCGCAGCTGGCGAGCCCGACCGGTCCCATTACGCCGTAATGAAGACCGCCGACCCCAAGGCCATCGATACAGGCCCCGGCACGGACGGCGTGCCGGCTGCCCGTGGCCCAGTACCCATGCCAGCGCCTGTAAAGATGCCGTGGGCCGATGGCGCCGCCGCCATGGACATCGCGTTCAGCAAGCTGACCCAACACAATCAGCGAGACCGGGCGATCGCCCGCTACATCGAACTGGTCGGCGGCCCAGAGGTTTTCGCCGAAGAACTGCGGGCCAGCACAAGCCCCGAATATCGACAGCAGCTGGCCGAGCTGTTGGCATAGCCGTCTCCGCACCACCTGGGGGGGTCCTTCATTACGGCGTAATGAAGGACCCCCCCCAGGTCGCCCACGCCTCGCTCTGCGCGGCTGCAACGGCGGCGGCCGCCACCACGAGCAGCACGGACAGGCGCGGGCCGGCGCCTCCTCCGGGGTGAGTGTTCACGTACGTGGTCCCTTTCGTGAGGTCCTGCTGCCGGGTGTTCCCGGCAGTGCAGCCCGACCGCGTGGATCCGGGGCGGTGCCGCATCTAAAGGAGCCCACGACGTCTCTCGCGAAGTGCAGGAAATTCGCGGGGTTGCCGTCCGTCACAGCACTGCTGCTCCCCCATGTGGGCCTTTGACCAGAGGTGAGGCCGGTCGGGCTGAAGTGCTCCAGAAACGCAAGAAGGCCCCCGGGGCCGCCCTTCGATGAGGGCGGCCCCGGGGGGGCCTGGTTGTGCTGGTGGGCGGCCAGCTCTGGGGTGCGGGGCGGCGGAGCACGGGCCCCGGTCCACGTGGAGGTAACCACGGCGGGGTCGTGGTCGGTGAGCATGGCCGCGACGGCGGAGGCGACGACATCCGACCTTTAACGGATGAGGCTGCGCAGGACGGGTGTGCTGACACCGGTGCCGGTCAGTCCCACGATGAGGGCGGCCGCTGCGGAGGTGCCGGTGAGGAAGGTGAGCCCGCCCATAACGAGGCCGATCACGAGGGCGGTGAGCAGTACGACGGTGGTGTGCAGGGACAGGAACGGCTGGGCGGCAGCCTCGTCGGGTGATCCGGTGGTGGGCTGCGAGTTCTGATCCGTGGTCATGTCTCGAATGTGCGACTCCAGGGCTGTGACCTGGGCATATCGAACAACCCCGGAGAATTCTGATCAGCTGGATGGCATCGCCGTACAGCGGCCGTGTGCGACCGAACGCATTGCGCTCGCTCATCGCCGTTCGGGGTTGTTCCGGGAAGTTCGGTGAAGTTCGGTGTTGTGCCGCGCTGGGGCTCTAGCGTGGCTTCCCACAGAGCAGTGGGGGCGGGGATGGCGGAGCAGCGCGGGGCGGCAGGCGGCGCGGGCACGTACGAGGAGCTGTTGCAGGAGCAGGCGCAGTGCCTGACGCGGCTGAAGGTGCAGCGGGGCAATCCGTCGTTACGGACGATCGAGGCCCGTGCCAAGAAGCTGTTCGCCGACGAGAAGGTGTCCTTGCCGCCCGCTACGCAGAGCGCCGCTTTCAGTGGCGGCTATCTGGGTCAGGACAGGCTGATGTGGCTTGTCCGGACTCTTTTGTCGTGGGACAAGTACGGCAGGGAGTGCGATCCGCCGGCGTACGCGGATCCCAAGTTGGACGAGTGGTACGAACGTTGGATGGCCATCGCCACGGCGAAGCAGGCACGCCGTCGGAAAGTCGCAGCACCGTCATCGCCTGGTTCCGGCGTCCAGACCGTGGAGAGTAATGTGTCGCTGGCTCCTTCCGTGCCCGAGTCGACTGGCAGGGAGCTGGAGCTGGCCGTACCCGCCTTGGACTCGCGGGAAGTTGGGCCACATGTCAGGTACCAGTCGTCCTTCGCCCACGGCATGGCGGTCCTCGCGGTGGCGTTCTCTCCCGACGGCCGCCTTCTCGCCTCCGCGGGTGCCGACGGCACGGTTCGGCTGTGGGACCCGGTCACCCGCCGACCCGTCGGCGAACCCCTCACCGGACACACCAGCAGGGCCCGCGCGGTGGCGTTCTCTCCCGACGGCCGCCTTCTCGCCTCCGCGGGTGCCGACGGCACGGTTCGGCTGTGGGACCCGGTCACCCGCCGACCCGTCGGCGAACCCCTCACCGAACACACCAGCACAGTCTCCGCAGTGGCGTTCTCCCCCGACGGCCGCCTTCTCGCCTCCGCGGGTGCCGACGGCACGGTTCGGCTGTGGGACCCGGTCACCCGCCGACCCGTCGGCGAACCCCTCACCGGACACACCGGCACAGTCTCCGCAGTGGCGTTCTCCCCCGACGGCCGCCTTCTCGCCTCCGCGGGTGCCGACGGCACGGTTCGGCTGTGGGACCCGGTCACCCGCCGTACCGTCGGCAAACCCCTCACCGGACACACCAGCAGGGCCCGCGCGGTGGCGTTCTCCCCCGACGGCCGCCTTCTCGCCTCCGCGGGTGCCGACGGCACGGTTCGGCTGTGGGACCCGATCACCCGCCGTACCGTCGGCAAACCCCTCACCGAACACACCGACGCACTCTCCGCAGTGGCGTTCTCCCCCAACGGCCGCCTCCTCGTCACGGCCGGCGGGGAAGGCAGGGTTGGCAGGGTCGGCCTCGTCCGGCTGTGGGACCCGGTCACCGGCTTGCCCGTCGGCGACCCCCTCCCCGACCACCTCAAGCTGGTCAATACGGTGGCGTTCTCGCCTGACGGCCGCCTCCTCGTCACCGCCGGTACTACCGGCACGGTAAGGCTGTACGAGCAGGAAGTCCGGCAGCCACTACCATCGGACGCTTGCCTCGCGGAACGGGCCGTGCTGCACGCCGTACGACAGGGGCATCCGGTGATGCTGCCCGGTCTCAAGGCGGGCAGCCGGGCCATCGCGGTGTCCTTCTCTCCCGACGGCACCATCCTTGCCTCTGCGCACGACGACGGCAGGGTTCTGCTGTGGGACCCGGTAACCCGCTGGCCCGTCGGCGCCCCCCTCACCGGACACACCGGACCAGTCTCCGCAGTGGCGTTCTCCCCCGACGGCCGCCTCCTCGCCTCCGCCAGCAGGGACGGCAGGGTTCTGCTGTGGGACCCGGTAACCCGCTGGCCCGTCGGCGCCCCCCTCACCGAACACACCGGACCAGTCTCCGCAGTGGCGTTCTCCCCCGACGGCCGCCTTCTCGCCTCCGCGGGTGCCGACGGCACGGTTCGGCTGTGGGACCCGGTCAGCGGCCAGCCCGTCGGCGACCCCCTCACCGGACACACCGGACCAGTCTCCGCAGTGGCGTTCTCCCCCGACGGTGGCCTTCTCGCCTCCGCGGGTGCCGACGGCACGGTTCGGCTGTGGGACCCGGTCAGCGGCCAGCCCGTCGGCGACCCCCTCACCGGACACACCGGCACAGTCTCCGCGGTGGCGTTCTCCCCCGACGGCTGCCTCCTCGCCTCCGCCAGCAGGGACGGCAGGGTTCGGCTGTGGGACCCGGTAACCCGCCAGCCCGTTGGCGACCCCCTCACCGGACACACCGGACCAGCCTCCGCAGTGGCGTTCTCCTCCGACGGTCGTCTTCTCGCCTCCGCGGGTGCCGACGGCACGGTTCGGCTGTGGGATCCGGTCACCGGCCAGCCCGTCGGCGACCCCCTCACCGGACAAACCGGCACAGTCTCCGCGGTGGCGTTCTCCTGCGACAACACCATCCTTGCCACCGTCCTTGCCACCCCCCGCGACAGCACCACCCAACTGTGGGTGGCACCGTTCGGCTGACACCAACGGGCCGGAGAGGCGTGCCCCGGCTCCGCATGGGCCGATGGCGGTGCAGAGACGGCTGACCGGCCACAACCTACGGGGACAGCGCCGCGGCCGGTCCGACAGGTCCGGCGGGGGTGGTGGTGTGAGGGAGCGGCGTTGCCGGAGAGGATGTGCTTATGACGCGCCCGATGCTGACCCAGCGGGAGGCCGCCGCCGCGTGCGGCGTCAGCCGCTCCACGATCCGCCGCCGCCGTGAGGCGGGTGACCTGCCCGGTTCCGTCCAGGACCCCGAGCGCGGCTGGATGGTCCCGGTGGACGACCTCCTGGCAGCGGGTTTCCGACTCAACGCCCCCGCACCGCCCGACCAGGCCGCCCCGGGCCCGGTCGGCCCCGCCGCGCCGGCCCACGGCGAGGGTCAGGACGCGGCCGTACTGCGGGCGGAGTTGGCTCGGTTGAACGCGGAGCACGCGCTTGCGCTGGCCGAGGCCCGTTTCGGGCAGAAGCTGGCGGAGGCCGAGGCCGAGCACCTGCGCCGCGAGCTCGTGGCGCGCGGTGAGCACATCGCGGACCTGCAGCGGGCGGTGGCAGCGCTGGCTCCCGCTCCGGCGCGGCCTGCGCTGGCTCCGCCGGGCGGGCCGGCTGTTCCCGGCCAGGCCCAGGGCGACCTGGGCGAGGCGGAGTCTGAGCCCCGCAAGCGGTCGTGGGGCGGGCAGACCTGACGCGATGGACCGCGGCGGCTGGTACCTGCTTTCAGGTACCGGCCGCCGCCGTATGCCGGGTCAGGCCCGGACGTCCAGCAAGGTCTCCAACTCGGTCGGCCGGTAGCCACCGTCCAGCTTGTCCAGGGCCGCCTTCCGGATGTCGCCTGCCGCGGTCTGCTTCACGTTGAGCACGTCCATGATCGTGCTGAGAGGTACCGCTTCGGGGTCGCCCCCGGCGGCAAGAATCATCCGGGCCACTTGGCGCTCGGAGCGCTCGCGCGGGGTCAGCCGTGCGTAGTCCTCGGCCTGCTGGGCGCGTGCCTCGACCATTGCTGTCTCGTACCGGGCGGCCTCGACCGCGCGCGCGGCCTCGGCAACCGCCTGCTCCGCGGCCTTCTTTTCGGCGTTAGCCCGCACCTCGGCCTCCGCGTGATGTGCGGCCGCCGCCCGCTGCCGTGCCGCTTCGGCGATCGCCTTCTCCTTCTCCGCGCGCTGTCGCTCCGCCTCTGCCTCGGCCCGCTCCGCCTCCGCCTTGTCCTCGGACATCTTCCGGCGAGCGGCCGCCGCCTCCGCCGACTCGAGCGCCTGGGCCTCCGCCAGGGACTGCCGCTCCGCCGCCCGACGGCGGTGCTCCGCCGCCACTTTGGCCGCCTGCGCCGCCGACTCCGCCTCCGCCTTCGCAGCCTCCGCGTCCGCGGCCGCCGTCTCCGTCCGGACTGCCTGCTGGTGCTCGGCGACCTTGATGTCGGAGACGTCCTCCAGCTCCCGCAGCCTGTCCTCCTTGGCCTGCCGGCGCAGGCGCTCCGCCTCCACACGCTCGCGCTCCGCCTCGGCGCGGGCCCGCTCCGCCGCCTCGTCCTTCCACTTCGCCGGGAGAGCCAGGGCCTCCTCCACGGTGTACCCGCGGGGCGCCATCGTCATCGGGAGCAGCTGCACCTCGGTCGCCTTCGACAGGTCCCCACCCAGCTCCTGGGTCAGCCACACCCGGTAGCCCTCCAGTGCCTGCTCCCGCTCCACCATCTCCGGGTAGCTGCGCACCACGGCCAGCCGCATCCGCCGGTACAGCCGGCCGGTACGGATCGGGGAGAGCACCCACCGGTGCAGCGGGACCCGGTCGCTGGCCGTGCCGTCCTCGAGCTGCGCGGCGTGCACGATCAGGCGCCGGGCGCCCTCCACGCCGACCACGAACAGGACCGGCATCAGTGCATGCCACAGCACGCGTACCGGGCCTGCCACCTCGGCGCCTTCGGCGGCGGCTTTCACGACGGTGCCCCCGGCGGCGTTGATGACCACCGTGGCCGCGGTCATGGCGTGGGCGCCGAACCGCAGGAGCGGCCAGGGGATGCGGCGGCCCGTCAGGTACAGGTCCAGCGCGAGGAACCCGATGATCGCGCCGTCGATACCGACCGGGATCCACGGGGCCAGCCACGGGGCGAATCCGGCCGCCTCAGCCATCGCGGCCAGGGTGCTGTACGAGGCTGCGAACCCGATGATCGTGACCGGGATCATGCCGATCAGGGCGGCCGCCGCGAGCCACCGGGCCCCGCGGCGAACCACCGTGTTCCCGGCCTGGGGGGCGGCCACTGCGGCCGGGGCCACCTCGCCGGCGGCCGGGGCCACGGCCACCGGCTGGCCGGGCACCCCAGGCCGACCCTGGCCGCCCTTGCGCGGCGGGGGTGGAGCGCCCTCCGGTCGAGCCGGAGCGCCTGGCCGTGTGGCCGGAGCGGCCCCGGTCGTCACCGGAGTGGCCCCGGCCACGGCCACCCCCTGGCCCATGTTCTGGCCGTGCGTCAGCGTCTCGTTCATCCCGGCATCTTCCCCCCTTCGGTGCGGAGCCGGAGCACCGCCCGTCCCAGGTGGAGCGGCGGCCGGTCCGGGCGGAGCCAGCGGCACGGCCGGCCGGGTCAGGTCGTGCAGCGTGTGATGCGTCGTCACGGGTACCTCCGAAGCATGGACTTGGGTGGCGGGCCGGGAGTTTTCTCCCAGCCCGCCGGATCGAGCTGGACCTCAGAGGGCTCGCCCGAACGGGGTGCTCTTCCGCGGCTGGTGAGGCGGCCGGTCAGTGGCCGCCGAGGTGGGCCGCGATGTCGGCGGCCAGCGCAGCGGCCGCCTCCTGCGCGTCCCATATGGCCTGAGCCGCGGCCTCGGCCTCCTGGCGGGCCTGTGCCTGCTGCGCGAGCGCGGCCTGATAGGCCGCCTCGGCCGCGCTCACCGGGCACCGCCCTGGGAGAGGGCCCACAGACGGGTGGTCCAGCCTCCGCAGCGGGCGCAGACGTACTGCCGGTTCTTGGCGTCGTGGCGCATCCGGCGGCCGTGGCGGGCCGGGGCCGTGTGGCGGGCCATCACTTCCACCACTTCCGGACGCCGGAAGCATCCTGGTCGGTGGTGCCGGTGCCAGCAGTCGGCTTGTCGGTGGCCACTTCGGTCCACCCGCCGGTCTGGGCGGAGTAGCCCCGGCCGTGCTGCTGGCGGTCGGCGTCGCTCTGGCCCTGGGCCAGCTCGCTCTGGGAGATCGTCCTGCGGAATGCCATGATGTGGCTCCGTCTCTCGTGAGGGATGGAACCGGGCGCCCCTTGCTCTTCCGCCAAGTTGATCGGGGGCGCTCGGCTGCGTCTGGGGCCGTCTGGCGGCTCCCCTCGACCCGCCCCCGGGCGTGCGACGCGGGGGCGGGCGGGCAGCGGGCAGACGGTGGCGCGGCTACTGACGAGCTACTGACGAACGGCTACTGACGACCCCTCGTCAGTGGGGGCGCAGCGCTCTGACCTGCGGTCGTCGGTAGAAACCGGGCTCTACGGACGGCTACTGACGGCCGTCGGTAGCGGCGTAGCGGGTGTGCGGGGGGCTGCCGAGCGCCTCGATCACGCCCTGCCCGGTCCACTCCTTCAGCCAGCCGCCGACCGTGGTGGCGGGCGCGCCCACCGCCTCCGCGAGGGCGGCGCGCTTGATGCCGTCGGGTCCGGCCTGCCGGATCACGTCCAGCGCCCGCAGCCGCTGGAGCGCCCCGGCCGGCACCGCCGCAGGACCGGGAACGGGCGGTGCCGCCTGCTCCAGCCAACCGTCCAGGACCGACCAGTCAGCCTCCTCCTCCGCCGGATCCGGAGAGGGCGCCGGAACGGGGGCCTGGGCCGGAACCGGGGGCGTCGCCGTGGTGGCGGGCTTGGCGCGCAGCGCGCGGATCATGTCCTGTACGGCCGTCATGTCGTCCCCGTCCAGCCACAGGGAGCGGACGGTGGAGATGCGGCCCTCGGCCAGCAGCAGGCCGGAGCCGCGCTGTTCGGGGTCGAGCAGGTGCGCGGAGTAGCCGCGCCCGGCCATGCCCTTGCCGAGGATGGTGTTCGACTCGTCGGCGCCGGTGGCGTACATGCACCACCGCCACACGATGTTCGAGGTGATCAGCCGGTCCAGTACCCCGGCGGTGGAGAGCTGCGTGGCCAGGATGAGAACGATCCCGAATGCCAGCCCGCGGGCTGCCAGCTCGATCAGCGCCTTGGTGATGCGCTTGCCGTACTTCGCGTCCAGCGTGAACGCGGACACCTCGTCGACCACGACCACTTCGAGGGTCAGTCCGTCGGTGCCGACCAGGTCGGGGCGCTCCGCGAGGGACTCCACCCCGACCGCGGCCAGACGGCCGGCTCGCTCGCCCATCTCCGCCACCAGGGCTTCGAGGCGCTTGGCGAGCTGCTTGGCGCGCTTGTCGGGGTCGTAGATGTAGGAGTCGGCCAACAAGGACCACCGGTACTGGCCGGGGTGTTTGCCGTCCGCCAGGTGCAGGCGCACCCGGGTGTCCAGCAGGCATCCGGCGATGATCAGGCGCAGGACGGCGCCCTTGCCGGAGCGGGAGGAGCCGCCCAGCAGGATCGACACGTCCCGCAGCCGTAGGTAGAGCAGCCGCCCGAACGCGTCGAACGCGACCGGGATGCCCTGCTCCCACACATCGACTCCGCCGAGCATCTCCGCAGTGCACAGCCTCGGCCGGGCGAACGGGTCGGTGGTGAAGCCGGAGACCCGGAGCGTCTTGTCGTCCGCGCCGGCCACCTGCTCGACGTGCAGGCGGGCCCGGTCCAGGCCGAGTTCCCCGCCCAAATTTTTCCGGGCGGCCACCACGTGGTCCACGGTGGCGCCGGTGTCGTCCGGGAGGCGGACCATGGCCGTCCACCGCTCCGCGGTGACCTCCGGCGCGGCCAGGAGCGTGACCCGGGTGCCGCGCGGGATCACCCGGCACGCGCCCAGCGCCTTCGACAGGGCCAGCACCAGGTCCTGGCCGCCCTCGGCCGCCGTGCCCGTCTTGGCCGGGGTGGCCCCGGCGGTGGCGGGGGCGTTGGTGGGCATGGGCGGTACCGACGGCAGGCCGGCCGCCACGGCCGGAGCGGGGGCGGCGCCCGGGACGGCGAGGACCATCGGGGTTTCGGCGATCAGGTCGGCCGGGACGGGCCGCACGGTCAGGTCGAACGCCTGCGGGCCGCGCGCCCAGGAGGTGAGCACGCCCAGCACGGCGGCGGTCGGGCCGGTCCACCACGCGCCGGCCACGGTGGCGGCGGTGATCCCGGCGGCTGGGGCCGCCAGGACCGCGCACCGTGCGGCGGCGATCCGGCGGCGCCGGTGGCGTACCTGCCCCGGGTCCAGGGCGGGCACCGTGAACTCGCCCAGGGCGCGCAGCGCGGCGGTGTGCCGCTCCGCCTCCTTGGTGGCCGCCTTGAGTTCGGCCTTGGCGGCCGGGGTCAGGCCGCCGTCCTCCTCGGCGATCCGGTGCAGCTTGGTCGCCTTCTTGTGCGCCTTGAGGACCAGGCGGCGGTGCTCTTCCAGGGCCTCCTGGTGGGCCTCGGCGCGCTGCTTGATGATTCGGCGGAACAGTTCCTCGTTGGAGACGGTGTGCCCGCCCGCCCAGTGGGCGAGGAACAGGGCCAGGTGACGGGCGCCGGACCGCGTCCGGCGGGCGGGGCGCTGGCTCATCCGATCAGCACCTCCCCGAGCCACGACAGCAGCGGGACACCCAGCATCGACGCCCAGCCGCCGATCGCGGCCGTGATCCCCCACGTGGCACCGGTCAGGCCGCCGGACAGGGCCAGGCTGCGCTCCTCCCAGCCTTTGGCGAACCAGATGAACAGGGCCAGGCCGATGATCATGCAGAACGCGAGCCAGGAGCCGGAGTAGGAGAGAACCTCCCCGGTGGACAGCGGGACCGCGCCGGCCCCGGACTGCCCGACCGCAACGTCTCCGATGTTCTGCCCGAGTTCGTTGCCGGTGCCGGTGAACCCACCGCTGATCTGCCCGAGCAGACCGCCGGTCACCGCCGAGGCCATGACCATGGTCAGGGCGGCGCCGGCCCACGGGAGCCACACCTTGCGCTTCTTGAGGGCCTTCAGGGTGCGGCCCCGGGAGTAGTAGACCCACATCGCCGTGACCACCATCAGGGAGAACCCGAACGCGGCCCCGGCCCGGGTCACGACGTGCGTGAACGTGATCAGATCCATCGGTCAGACCCCCACGATCCAGGCCGCCACCAGCAGGCGGGTCGGCTCAGCGATCAACGTCCCGCCCACGGCGGCCACCAGCAGCGCCGCGGACACCCACCGGCGCACCCGGCCACCCGTCGCCGCACCCACGGCCGCGATCCCGGCGCCCAGCACCCCGGCCCCCCACGCCGCGTCCACCGACACCTGCGCGGCGATCGGCACCGTGACCCCCTGCGCCCACCACAGGGCCGGCAGCACACCCACACCGAGCAGAGCCAGCGTCCGGACCGGACGCACCCGCCGAACCGCGGCCCGCACCCTCTCCCAGTCGATCGCGTCATCGGCCGACGACGCCCGGTCCGGGATCGAGTCCACCGGCGCGTACGCCGGGTCCGACCACAACTCGTTCAACCATGCGTCCCGGTCGTACCCGTGCTCCTCGGCCCGCTGCTCCGGCACCGCCGCCAAGTGCGGGCCCTGCTGCGAGTACCAGGACGGCACCCCGCCCTGCCCGCTCACAGCTCCACCCCCAGCACCCGCAGGCTCGCACGCACCCGCAGCTCATCCCCGCCCAGGCCCCGCGCCTCAGGCGCCACCGGGAGGGTCTCAACCAGTCCTGCGGCGCAGCTCCGTGACGGTAAAACCGTCCGCGTCCGCACCGTGGCGGGGCACCCACCCCGCCGGGGGCGCCACCAGCGCCCCATCTCTGCAACCATCACGAAGTCGGTCCCCTCATCCACACACATGGGCAGGTCCGACAGCCAGTCCGGCGCTCCAACGCCGGACAACTCATGTCCCGCGCACTCCAATGCGAAGGACACCGTGCGGCCCCTGGCTCCAACCAGGGGCCGCACCGGCTGACATGAGTTAACGTATACGTTAGAAGCGATCGGATGCAAGCTTTTCGTATACGTTAAATCCCATTCGGGGGATCGATGAAGGGATCGGACGATGGCGGCTAGGTACGAGGAAATCGCCCGTGACCTGCGTGAACGAATCGCCTCGGGGGAGTACTCACCCGGGGCGACACTGCCTCTCATGCGCGACGTCGCACAGGAGTACAGCGTCAGCGACATCACGGTGCGCAAGGCGTACGGGCTGCTCCGCCGCGAAGGACTGATCGAATCCCGCCGTCGCGCCGGCACTGTCGTCCGCGAACACCCGGACCGGCTGCGCCTCATCGTCAGGACCCGCCAGATCGAGCGAGATGAACTCGGCTACTACAGCGGCCCGGAATCACAACACTGGCGCCCCCTGCCTCACCCCGACGGCGAGAACACCAAAGTCGTGACCCTTCCCGTACCAACAGACATCGCCGACATCCTGGAAGTCGATACGGGCCACGAGCTGACTGTCCGGCGGCGCCTCATCGGCGACCCTGATGTGGAAACGCACCGCCAACTCGCAGACAGCTGGATCTCTGCGTGGGTAACCGAAGAGCTCCCGCAACTCACCGGCGGGACAGGCCTTGGTGGCATGTACGACCGTCTGGAGGAGTGGCAGGGAAGGCCGCTCCACTGGCGCGAGGAAATCTCCGCCCGTATGCCAACGCCAGAGGAAGCCGAGGCGCTCGTCATGCCGCCGACTGGCGTGCCGCTGCTACGAGCCCTTCGCGTCACCTTCTTCCCCGCAAAGGGGAAGAAGCCAGAACGGATCGCCGAGGTCCAGGACATCCGAATGTCCTCCGAGATCTTCGCCGTTGGCTACCCACTGCCCCGCGGCGCCTCTGCCCAGTGGCCAGTGACACCGGCAACGGGCGACTACTACGAGACTCCGCCCGAGGGCTAGAAAGCCAGAATCGGCGGAACGACACGCCCAATGGAGCCCCGCGTTCCTGCGCAGCCAGGTATGTTTCGCCTATCTACCTTGTGGAGGTGAAGGTAATGACGACTGTTCATGACCCCGTAGCGGCGGTACAGGGGCTGCTGCGTAAGCACGCAGAGCTGCCGCCAGCACCGGTCCGCGCCCCCCTCCGTCGCGCTGCCGGCCTCACCCAGCAACAGGTGGCCGAGACAATCGGTGTGCAGCCTCTGGCCGTTCTGCGGTGGGAGTCCGGTTCCGTCGAACCCCGACCGGGCGCGAAGCGCGCGGCGTACATCCAGCTGCTTCACGGCCTTGCCCAGCGGTATCCCGAGGTGGTCACGGCCGCTTCCGGAGAGCCCTAAAAAAACGCTTGAGGCCGCCCCTGCGCCAACAGGAACGGCCTCGATACAGCAATTCGACTCGCCCGCCTGCAAGCAATCCGAGTCGTGGTCCGGTGAGGTGACCTCGCCGGGGGTGATGCCCGTGGGCCTAGGCCCGCGTGGTCACCAGTACCCAGAATAAGCAGCCTCTTCTCCTGAGGCCACCATCTCCGGGCCCTATCTGGTCACACTGCCGTCCACGGCTCCCCACCAGGGGAGAACTTTCCCGTGTCTGAACTGCACGTCTTTCTGGCCAGCTGCACACCAGCTGGCCAGCGTCCCACTTCCGTGCCCGCACTGCTGATCTTCACCGGCCCTACCCGCATCGCCGGTGCGTGTGCCGGCCTCCCGGTTGCCGAGGGTGCCCGATGAGCACTCGGTCCATCAGCGGCGACACCACGTTCGTCCGGGGCGCCGCTCCGGTCCTCGCCGTCACGGTCCACCGCCACATGGTGTTCGGGCCGGGCGCGCTGAAGAACCCCGTGGACTTCACGGTGATGGTGCACCTGTTGTTCGCCATCACCGAGGGCTCCCAGGTGACGGCGGCCGCGCTCCTCGCGATGCTCCGGGAACAGGGCGTGCAGTCGCCGGGCGACACAGTGAGGCTCATCGGCCGTGACGCCGTGTACGCGTCCATCGCGCGCCTGGTGGAGCTGGGGTTCATCCGGCGGGTGGAGCTGGCGAACGAGAAGTTCCCAGGGCGCCGTGGACGCATCGTCTACGAGGTGTACGAGCAGCCGCTCTACAACCCGGACATGGCCACTGTGCCCCAATTTGCAATGTTTCCGGGTCAACCGGAAGCTGGCGGTATTTCCGCAGGTCAGAATGTTTCCGGCTCAGCCGGAAGCTGGTCGCCAGCATCCGGGTCAGCCGGAAACATTCAAAACGGACACTCCGCAGGTCAGAACACTTCCGGCTCAGCCGCACACTGGAACCACGTCCCCCCCACACCCCCCAGGGGGGTGGTAACCCCCCTACCCCCCACACCGTCCGGAACGGTGCCCGACGAAGTGGTCACGGCCGTGACGGGGGAGGGGGGCCAGCCCTCCGGGCAAAAGACGAACCCCGAGCGGATCGCCGCCGCGGTCGAGTTGCTGTCACTGCTCGACGGCCCGCTGACGCTGAACACGAAGCAGCGCCAGGAGCTGGCGCCGTACCTGCTGGAGCAGGCGGACCTTGAGGGCTGGCCCCTGACAACCGCGCTGCTGGCCGAGCTCGGGAAGGACCTGCCGAGCATGATCAAGGCTCCGAAGGGGTTCCTGCGCAAGCGGCTGGACGACCTCAAGCCGCACCGTGCGAAGGCCGCTGCTGCTGCCTTGCAGATCATGGATCCCTGCCTGATTCACCCGGGCCGGGAACGCTCCAGTTGCGTGCCATGCCGCTCCGGCCGTGATGACGTTGTCCTCGAAGCTCCGCAAGCCCCCGCCGAAATGCATCAGTCCGAGGTGTCCACCGTCGCCGAGGTGCAGCCCTCCGTGCTCTCGGATGCTGCCCGGCAGGTGCGGGAGACCTTGGAGGCCGCGAAGGCTGAGGCGCAGGCGCGCAAAGAGGCTCAGGCTGCTGCGAAGGCCGGCCGTGCCCGGGGGTTCCGCAAGAAGCTGGCCCAGGACGCCGAAGCCGCGGCCCGCGCCGAGGAAGCGCACCGAAACGAACTGCTGAACCAGCTGGAGCAGCTGGCCGCGAACGGCGGAGAGTTCATTCCGGCCCCAGCCGCTGCCCTCGACGACCAGCAAGCCCCCGAGCCGTCAGAGGCCATCGATGCGGACCCCCGGGCTGCCTTCGCAGCCTTCACCGGCGGGTTCCAACTCCCCAGCCTCGACTAGCCCGGCAGCACCCCGGTCAGGGCCGGAGCCAGCCGTCACCGGCCCCTAACAGGCCCTTGCACATCTCTCCTCGGTGGGTCCAGTACTTCGGTACTGGACCCACCGCACCGTTCCCAGAGAAACGTAAGGGACCTGTGGCCGCGTTGCACAACGGCAAATCCATCGGCTTCCGTGGCGGCTGCGTCGCCTGGCTGTTCGTGGGGATTCACTTGCGTGTACGCGGACCTGGACTACACCGGGCGTAAGCTCCAGTGGGACATGGACGGCACGAAGACGCTCGGGCAGTACGGGTTCCGCGACCAGGCGACATCGGTGGCGAACAACGATGAAATCGGTGGCATGACGCTCATCGACTACCGGGACAACATGGTCGACCCGACCTTCATAGTCTGCCTCGGGTGCGCCTACGGCGATCTGCGGAAGCAGGACTATCCGGGCTGGGGCACCGGGTCTTGGGACGACCGCGCTGACGCGCTGACCATGTAACAGATCGCGGCTTTGAGGAAAGGTACCTGGCATGTCGGGTCGTACCGTTGCCTGGGTGTTGGTTGGGATCGCCGTTCTGGCCGGCGGACTCCTGTTCTGGTTCCAGCCCTGGAAGAGCTGCGGTGAGGGCGCTGAGCGGATTACGGACCGTCCCGCCGGTGCGGCGGTCGAGACGTGTGACGACTACCGGCGCTGGGGCCACCCCACGCGGTGACCCTCTTGTGCTTCGCCCCTGCCGCAAGCTTGCGGCGCCCTCGTCGTTGGCCCGGGCGGCTGCGGGCCGGACAAGCGGTCGCGGGTCAGCCAGCTTGCACCGGCTGACCGTATCGTGAGCACACGAAGATCGACAGGGAGCAGTGTGCGGGGCGAGGAACATATAGCGTGGAAGCGGGACTTCCCGGTCCGTCATCTCCTGGTCTGGGAGGACGTGCACGAGGAGGAGCCGAGCAACCTCTGGGCGCGGTGCGCGGAGGTCGAGGGGTTGTTCATGGATCCTCCGCCACTGCCGCGGGAAATCCTGACGCTACGCGGGTGCCCGCGCGAAAGCCTGCTGGCCCAGGCGGTCGTGCGACCTGCGGAGCCGGTGCGGCTGATGGGCGACGTGAATGTGACCATCTACGCCGAGGACCGCCAAGGGCCGACCCGGTTCTGGGACCTGGAGGACGCTGTTGTCCTCGCCCACCAGCCCACGCCCGCTGATTCCGAGCGTGTGGACATCGTCGTGGGTGCCGGCGTCAGGGAGGACGCCTATTGGGGCCCGAACCCGCTGCCCGACTGCCCCCGGTTCGAACTGTGGGCTGAGTCGCTTCTGGCCGCAGACCCCGTGGGGAGCTGCCTCGCCGTGGATGGCCTGTTCGTCCCGCGTCCGCAGAGGCAGGGCCAGTCCGTGCACCTGATCGGCTGCGAACCCGGAGAGGCACTGTCGGCCCGGCTGGGCCGAGCCCGTACTCAGGACGACGACCTGATCAGGCTGTGGGCCCTGGACCACACCGGCCGGACCATGGCCAAGTACGAACTCGAGTTCCGCATCACCGAGGCCCGCCCGTCCGTCCTCGGTGACACCCTGATAGACATCACCCTCGCCGACACCGGCGACGATCGGCCTGCCATGGCCGCCCGCCCGGTCTGGGACACATGGTTCCACGGCGCTCCCACCAAGCCCAACCAGTGGGCCCCCTTCGGTACGCCGGGCCGGTCCGCCTGGCTTGACCTCAGCCGCATCGGCCCGTACGGACCAGGCATCGGCCGCTCGGGCGGGACGTACCACTTGGACGGACAACACGTCACCGACAAGCCCGGCCTGCTCCTGGCACTCGGCGAGGCCCTCCTCGGCCCCGGCTCCACCTACGGCGGCAGCCTCGACTCGGTGGACGACCACCTGGGAGGCGGTCCTTCCGTCGTACCCCCGTTCACACTCATCTGGCACCACGCCGACATCGCACGCCACGCCCTCGCCAGGCACATCGTCGACCGCCATCCTGACCGCTCCTACTTCGAGGCGGCCGTGCACATCCTGCAGGAACACGGTGTCACCGTGGTATTGCAGTGAGGGAAGGACAGGGATCCGAGCCCGGCTGAAGGCCGCGTCCGACCAGAAGGAGTGCCCGGACTAACCGTTCGCCGCCGCACCGGGCCTCCGGCGCGGCTGGCGCTGGGCAGGCACGGGACACCACGTGATCGTCCACGCTGCTACTTCTCGTGAACATTCATGGACTTCAAGATCCCCAAATGCTGCCCGTACCGGCAGACAAACGCTGCTGATTGAAGGGTTCTGGCTCAGCTTTCGTGCAGTGGCCACGGTGAGTGACGGCTGAGCGTCTCCGGACGGTATGCGAAGTCGCCCGAAAATGGACGGTGGTCAGTGCAGCTGGGCTGACAGTCCGGGCCGTGGAAGACGTTGCACGCCAGCTGAAGGCGCTGTTGTTCCCGGCGATCGCGGACATCGCGGTGCGGTCGGTGGACGTGGGTATCGAGAACGTGCGCCTTGACGCGCAGTGCACCACGGCCGGCGCTGCCTGCCCGGGATGCGGAGTCTGCTCGACCCGGGTTCACAGCTCCTACCTGCGGATTCTCGCTGATGTCCCGAGCGCCGGACGAAGCGTCGTACTCCACCTGCGGGTCCGGCGGTTCCGGTGCGGGAACACCAAGTGCCCACGTCGGACGTTCGTGGAGCAAATATCCGGTCTCACCCGCAGGCACGGCCAGCGCACCGAACGACTGCGTTCCATCCTGACCGCAGTCGGCCTCGCCCTGGCTGGTCGAGCCGGCGCCCGCCTGGCTGCCGTGCTTGGTATGTCCATCAGCCGGAGCACGGTCTTGCGCCTGGTCGAGGCGCTGCCCGAGCCGGAGGTGCCGATGCCTCGGGTGGTCGGCGTCGACGAGTACGCCACCCGCAAGGGCCGCCGCTACGGCACTGTCCTGGTGGACGTCGAGACCCGTCGTCCGATCGATCTCCTGCCTGATAGAGAAGCATCAAGCCTGGCCGCCTGGCTCGCCCAGCGGCCAGGGATCGAGGTCGTCTGCAGGGACCGCGCGCCGTTCTTCGCGGAAGGCGCCACAGCCGGGGCACCCCAGGCGACGCAGGTCGCGGACCGTTGGCACTTATGGCACAACCTCGGGGAAGCCGCTGAGCGTGCGGTCGCCCGACACCGCCAGTGCCTTCGGGTTCTGGTCCCCGATCCCGTGGCGAAGGCCGACGAACCCGCGCCGCCCGAGGAGAAGACGGACTCGCCATGGCGGAGCGAGCGGTTCGCCAACCGCCTCCGAGCCCGGCATGCCACGGTCCACGCGCTGCTGGAAGCCGGCCACAGCCGCCGCTCCATCGGGCGTCGGCTCCAGATGACCCACCGCACCGTCAAGAGCCTCGCCGACGCTGCGAAGCCGGAAGACCTCTTTCGTGGCCAGTGGCAGCACAGCAGGACCTCCGTCCTCGACGAGTACAAGCCCTACCTGGACCAACGCTGGGACGAGGGCTGCACCAACGCCTGGAAGCTGTGGGAGGAGATCGTTCCCTTGGGCTATCGCGGCAGCTACGGCCGGGTCAGCGCCTACCTGCGAGAGAAGCGCACCTCGCCACGGCCGGTCGCCGCGCAGCCGCCGGCACCCCGCGTGGTGACGAGATGGATCCTCAGCCGACCCGAGACGCTGACCGAGATCGAACACCTCCGGCTCAAGGCCGTCCTTGCCAACTGCCCCGAACTCGATGCCCTGACCGGTCACGTCCGCTCCTTCGCCCACATGCTCACCGAACGCCAGGGTGAACGACTCCCGCAGTGGCTCGACGACGTCCGTCAGGACGACCTGCCCAGCCTCCACACTCTCGCGGCCGGAATCGACCGAGACCGCGACGCCGTCATCGCCGGTATGACGCTGCCCTGGAACTCCGGGGTCGTCGAAGGCCACGTGAACCGGATCAAGATGCTCAAGCGCCAGATGTTCGGCCGCGCAGGCTTCGACCTGCTTCGCAAACGGGTCCTGCTCGCCCCGTAGTCGTGTTGTCAGTGCTTGATGCGAGGATCCGGGCGACCATACGCAAGGAGATCAGCATGGGCACCTGGGATACCGGTCCCTTCGACAACGACACAGCCGCGGACTTCGCCAACGCGCTCGACGCCGCCGAGCCCGAGGCGCGTGAAGCCCTGATCCGAGGCGTCCTCATCCGTACGATCGACGCAACCGGCTATCTCACGGAAGCGGAAGAGGCGGTGGCCGCCGCCGCTTTGATCGCGGCGCAATGCCCGGGAGGCGAACCCGTCGACATGTCCTACGGCCCGGAAACACCGATGCCCGTGTTCCCTTCCGACCTCCGGGCACTCGCCGACGAAGCCCTCGCCCGCATCGTCGGCGACGAGGATGGGCCGGCCTCAAACTGGGTCGACCCGGAGGACTGGAAGCAGTGGCGAGCCATACTGACGCGCCTTCGCGCAGTACTTGCCCCGCCACCCCCTTCCATTGCTCTCTTCGATGTCCAGCCGTAACGGACCGTCACTCAGCACGGAAGTTGAGCCAGAACCGATTGAAGTGAACGAAGCCACGAAGAGAACGACTGACGGGGTCAGGGCTTCGATCGGCCCCTTGGAGAGCACCCGTCGTGTGGTCTCTGGGCCGGGGCCGGCCAGCCCCGGTGGCCGTCAGGCGACGAGGTCCTGGCGCTCGGACGGCCGCGCCTCGACAGGCGGCCGGTTCCTGGCTGGCATCGTGGACGTCGGAGCCCGCCCGGAGGCCCTTCGCACGTCGTCCCGGGCGGGCCCCTCCAGGGCGACGCGCGCGCTCGGTGGTCCTTGGCTCAAGCCCGCCCAGCTGCACACCCGCAGGACCAAAGCGGCTCGCGCGTCTCCCCGACGGTCAGCTGCCGAAGGCGCCCTGGCAGAAGGCCGGGTCTGCGGCCAGGCTCCGGTGGGTGACGCCGATCCAGCTGTTGGGGCGCTCGCTCAGTGAGCTGTCTGCGCTGTCGAGCATGTGGGCGCGGACGGCTTCGGCTCCGCCGCGGGCCAGGAGGAGTCGGAGCAGGCCGCGGATTTCGCCGATGTACCGGTTGGCCTGGTTGGCGTAGGTCTTGCGGAGCTTGAACAGCTTGAAGTGGTTGCGGGCGCGGTCGATCAGGACCTGGTCCCAGCTGTCCGGTGGGGAGACGTAGAACTCCAGCCGTACGGAGCCGTCCTCATGGATCACCCTGGCGGCGAGCCACGGCTCGCTGTCGATGTCGTCGAAGTACGGGTGGAGAGGAAGCTCCTCTGCCCGGGTGGCCTTCGTGTCGCCTTTGACCTTGTTGCAGTCCGAGCAGGCCGGTATGAGGTTGAGCGGGTCCACGCATAGCGCGGGGTAGCTGGTCTTGGGCATGAAGTGGTCGAGCTGGCTGACTGTGCCGTGCCCGCACAGCGGGCATCGGTCGTGTTCGGGGGCGGACATCAGGTCGTCGTAGATGGCCCGGCCGGGGCCGCCTTTGACCATGCCGTTCTCGTACAGCCAGGTGACGACCTTCTCGTCCTGGCTGATGCCGGGGACCTGGAACTCCTCGGGCCTCAGGTCGTGCAGGGATCCCGCGGCGGCGCCGCTCCGGAATGCCTCGCCGGCTGCCTCGACAGCGTCGGCGGCCGCGATCAGGCGGGTGCGGCGTTTTTGGGCGCCCATCTCTCTGGTGCGGGAGATGCAGGCCTCGTAGCTGTCCCGGGCGCCGTGGCGTGGACGGCCCAGGGGCCACATCAGCTGTCCTCGCCCGCGGCCTTGTCCGCCAGGAGGATCCGGACGAGACCCCTGGCTTCGCCGCCGAGCTGGCCGCCGAAGCGGTCCAGGACGGCTTGGTAGGTGTCCAGCTCGGCGACGGCCTGCTGGATGAGAGCGTGGAAGCCGGATTCCTGGACTTCGAGGCCGAAGACTTCGTGGGTGAGGACTCCCACGTTCTCCCCGAAGGTCTCCATGCTGGGCCGCTCGGCTCGCAGGCCGCCCCACCGGCTGAGCTTCCAGACGCAGGAGCGGGGGACCTCCTGCAGCACGACGGGGGAGTGCGTGGCGACGATGGCTATCCCGTTGCGGTCGGCGAGGAGCTGCGAGAGCGTCCTGACGAAGGCGGAGAGCAGCGGCGGGTGGAGGTGGCTCTCCGGCTCGTCGAGGAGGACCAGGGTCTGCTCGACGACGAGTTCCACGAGACGGGTGAGGGTGAGCAGCACGATCGCGTGGCCGGAACTCAGTTCCGAGAACACGCGGTGAGGGGCTTCGTGGGAGAAGTCGTCCGGGTCCGTGCTGCTCATGTAGTCGACGAGCTCGGGCACGCTGCCCGTGGCGAATGCCCGGTCGGTCATCAGCGTGCCGACCGCGCTGGCCCAGCGCTGCGTTCTGCCGGTTGCCTGGATGACTGCCAGGCTTCCGGTGAATTCGGCGGCCAGATCCTCGTGCGACATTCGCTCGCTGTGGTTG
The DNA here is from genome assembly GCF_035989885.1 of Streptomyces sp. NBC_01232. GTDB lineage: Bacteria > Actinomycetota > Actinomycetes > Streptomycetales > Streptomycetaceae > Streptomyces. The sequence continues at coordinate 25,440 of NZ_CP108519.1, read as the reverse complement.
CCGGTCCTGATGTGCAAGCCCACGTACTCGAATGAGGTGGCGGGGTCCGGGATCAAGTCGGCGAAGCCGGAGAAGGGGTCGAAGGCACTGAAGCAGACGGAGACGACGTTCCTCGGCATGCCCGCGGTCACGCCAGCCGGGGGCTCGCAGAGGGCGAAGGTGCCGTCGGCTTTTGTGGAGCCGGCGCGGACTGCTGCGCGGGCGATTCGCTTGAGCAGGGTTGTCTTTCCGACGCCGTTACGTCCGATCAGGACGTGGACGTTGCTGGGGGGTGTGGAACCGGGATCGGCTTTGAAGTCGAGAGTCGAGCTTCCGTGTGGCCGCTCATTGCGCGTGGTGTAGGCGAAGTGGTAGCCGTGCAGGCGGTCGCCGCCCTCCGCGATTCGCCTGAACTGGATTTCTAGTGCGGTAAGGGGGACTCTGCGGAGCAGGGAGGCGTGGGTGACCTCGTGCTCCATTGCCGCCTCGAAGGCTTCTCGGCTGAAGGCGATGTCGGACAGGGCTTCCAGAATGGAGACGCGTTGTTCGGCGCCGAGCCGGGCGATGTTGGCGTAGTAGGTGTCGTCCTGGCCCACCGAGAACCATTGGTGGGGTCGGCTTTCGTCGTCCAGCGCTGAGTACTGGCCGGGGCGAAGGGCGCGGTTCCCGGGCTGCTGGTGCGTGCTGCCGATCTTGACGGTGCCGAGCCGCAGGGGAAGCCAGTTGTCTTGCTCACGGATGTACAGCTCGTAGGTGGTGCGATAGCCGCGATCGTGGGTGTTGACGGGGATGAGGATGAGGCCCGCCGGCCCCTCGTCGGACGGGGCTGTGGAGACGTCACTGACCTCGATGAACACCAGCGCACCCCTGCAGTCTTGTCGCCCTTGGACCTCCGAACCCTATCCCGCCTCTCTCACCAGCAAATTACTTGTAACAGACTCGCCCACCACCCTCTCACCGCAACTCGCCCGGCCCCACCCCGCGCCGCACCCCTGGGCACCGGACCTTGGTACACCGCGGGCGGGGGAGTGGGCCGTTCTGGTCTGTTACAAGTAACTTAGATCTGGGTGGGGCGGGCCTCTCCGGGCTGGGGAATCCACTCCACCCCGCCCTCGCGGTTGGCCCCCAGCTCCAGCCGCGCCGCGTCCAGGAACTCTCGAAGCGCCCCCGCGTAGGCTTGCGCTCGTTCATGCTGCGTCACGGTGACCGGCCCGCGAGGCAAGTCACCGATGACCGCGCGTATCTGTCCCTCGGACAGCAGGCCGCACCGACGCATCACCTCGACCGCTTCCCTCGTAAGCGCTTCCCGATCCTGCCTGCGCGCCCTGAGCGCCTCCCGCGCCCTCAGCGCAGCCGAGTGCGCGGCCCAGCCCGGTGTGCCACCGTCATCCGCCACCTCCTGCAGGACCGCCATCGCCCTGGCAGCCGGGCCCCGCAGACGAGCCGCATCCAAAGCAGCCTGGGTGGCCTCCATAACCGGCTGTGCCAGCACCACCAGGCTCGCCGGCGCACTCAGCTCCACCTCGGCATACGCCTGGGACACCTCCTCGTACATCAGCCGGGCCTCGGCATCGCGGTCCTCGCTGTACAGCTCGCCCGTAAAGCGGAAGAGCCTGCGCGAGGTGCGGACGAGCTCCGCGATCGCCAGCCGGCGCTCATCCCGCAACGCCGCCAACCGGGGAGCCTCAGCCGTGATCCGAGCCGCCTCCCGCGCAGCACTCGCCTGCGCCAGACCGCCCGCCGCCTGCACCTTCGCACCCAGCCAGTTCCCCAGCAGACCCCCGCCGATGGCCAGGAACGGCACCAGCAGGCTCAACCCCGCAGAATTCCGCTCGATCCAATGCCAGAACCCCACCACCATGCCGCCCCCTCCGTCCGCCCCGCCGCGACAGCGGACAGGCAGCGTACGCACGAACCCACCCGTCAGGGGCGCCCTGTGGTACCTCCGCCCCTGACCCCGACTGTCTCGGCTGGCGCCGCTGAAGCCTGACCGCTGGCCGACTCCTGCGAACCGGCCCCCGTCGGCCCGGCCGCCCGGCAGGATGCCACCCAACATTCCACCTGGGGGACCATGCGCACCCGCACCATCCTGCTTTCAGCCACCGCCCTGCTAGCCGGCTGCAGCGGCGAACCCAGCTACGACGAATCCGTCGAGGAGTGCGTAAAGGCGGTCAAGGCCCGGCCCGAAGGCGACGTAACGAAGCCAAAGCCGTGCGAGTCACTGAAGGAGGACGACTACACGCTCGTCGTCATGAACAAGGTGATGGGCGACCTGGGCTGGACGGACAAGGACGGCCGATTCGACAAGGAGAAGTTCGAGCGGGACGCCCTCGGCGGCAAGCCGTAGCCGGTCACGGTCTTGATTCTGAGGTCAGCCCTTACAGGTAACTTGACGGGATGGATCACGACGTCGCCGCCCTGGTCGAGGAGTGGCTGGCCGGCCCGAACTCCGAGGCAAACGGCTACTTCGGCTACCAAGCCCTCGAGCACTACCGGCCCGCCGTCCTGCACTGGCTCACCGTGGGCTGCGGACTCGACGGCCGCCCGGACCCCGACCTGTACCTCCAGCCCACCCCGATGGCCCTGCAGAACTGGGCCATCGGCTACGCCACCGCAGCCCGCTCCCGCGACGCCGCCTGCGGAGCCGTCCGCTCCTTCTACCGCTGGGCCGAAACCCCCGCAGCCGCCGGCGGGCCCGCCCTCGTGCCACCCGGCACCGCCAAGGCACTCCAGTTCCAGCGCGGCGGGAACTTCGCCGCCGGCATGCCCGGCCGCGACCTCCTCACCCCCGACCAATGCCGCTGGCTCGCCCAAGCCGCCGACCGCTACACCGGCACCCGCCGCGAAGGCCCCCACCGCGCCCGCGCCCTCGTCTACCTCTGTCTCAACCACTACCTCTGGGCCCGACACAGCGACGACGACATCCTGCGCCCCGGCCAGATCACCGCCATGCGCCTGACCGGCCGCCACCAGGAACAGCACCGCACCACCTGGGACGTCCCCCAGAAGAACGCCGCCTCCGACGCCACCCGCCTCCAGCCCATCCACCACGACGCCGTACGCGCCATCGACGAATACCTCCCCCACCGCGCCACCACCCGCAACGACACCGGCCACCTCTTCACCACCGTCAACGGACAGCCCCTCGAACCCCAGAGCCTCATCCGCATCCTGCGCACCGTCGCCGCCACCCACCCCGACCTCGAAGAGACCGCCCCCAAGCTGTCCGCCGATGCAGTCACCCACTCACCCCCCGCGCAGCAGCAGGCCTGATCAACGCCTGCTGGAAGGCCGCCGCTCCGGTTCGGCGGGAAGCGAAGACTCAGCCCCCGGGTACCACCGGGCCCGGCCCGCTCAGAGTCCGAGCCTGCTCCCGCCCCTGGTTCTGCAAGCGCGAGGGGGGTTTCTCGGCGCCCATCCGGCGATCGGCGCTCCTGACACCCTTCACGCCCCGCCCTGAGCCCGTTCCGAGCCGCGCCGCGCCGCGCCGCGCCGCCACTTTCCCAATGACGGGCTCTCGGGATTCCAGGGCGACCCTCTGGGTGAGTGAAACGGCTGGCCGACGGATCCTAGATCCAGGCAGCGAGTCCTCGAACCCTCTCGGCGGAGTCCGACAGCGCGAAACTGTGCGCCTACCCGGTATGGCTATCCGGCGACCCGCGAGTAACCAACTACTTTCGGGTTCTGTTCTGTGCCGGTTTACAGCGGAACGCACTGAAACCGGACGGTCGTGAGGAGGGGTCGCTCGTGACGGACTGGTGGGCGGTGTCCATTAACGCTGCTGTGGCAGTGGGAACCCTCTCCGCTGCATCCGCGGCCCTGTGGGTGGCCAGACGGGACGGTAGGCGCCTCGATGAGGAACGGCGTGAACAGCACTCAGCCCAGGCCAGACTGGTGACTTGCTCGGTGGATTTTCCGAACATCAACATCACGAATCACAGCCCCATGCCGGTACTGGAGCTCAGCGTGAGGCTGATGATCGTTACTGGACCAGATGATCGCCATGGGTGGGTATGCATGGCCAAGGCGCCGACTCAGCTGCGCAAGCCGCTTCCTACGGGCGCGACATGGACGGTGGTGGCAGAGAACGAGTGCCAGCGTGTCGGCGAAGGAGGTCAACGGGAAACCCGAGAAGTGACAAGCCAGGACCAGATCGACCCGGAGCTCCGCATCGTCGACGCCAACGGGCTGGAATGGCAGCGCTATGGCAAGACACCGCCCAGGTTGGTCCCTGTCTTCTTTGGTCCCTGAGCTCCATACCTCGGTGCGCGGGCCGAGCGTCCTCGGTTCGCGCTAGCGGTCCTGATCACCGGCGAGGGTGCCGGCGGAGTTGATTCACGGGCGAACAGGATTCTGCCGTGGCGAGTGCTTCACGTCTGCAGCGCATACAGCGTGTTGTCACTGGAGACGTAAACGATGCCGTCGGCCACGGTCGGAGACAAGCGCGGGCGGCGGCCCATGGTGAAGGACCAGCATTGATGCCCAGTGTCGGCGTCTAGGGCATACACCTTGCGGTCCTGGCTGCCGACGTAAACCACACCATGGGCCACCACCGGTGACGAGTACACACTGCCGCCAGTGGTGAAGAACCAGCGTAGATGGCCAGTGCTGGCGTCTAAGGCGTACAGCTTGCTGTCATGGCTACCGACGTAGACCACACCATGGGCCACCGCCGGTGACGAGAGCACACTGCTGCCGGTGGTGAAGGACCAGCGCTGCTGCCCAGTGCCAGCGTCTAGGGCATACAGCTTGCGGTCCTGGCTACCGACGTAGACCACACCATGGGCCACCGCCGGTGACGAGCCCATGCCGACGCCGGTGGTGAAGGACCAGCGTTGATGGCCAGTGTCCGCCTCTAGGGCATACAGCTTGCTGTCATGGCTACCGACGTAGACCACACCATGGGCCACCGCCGGTGACGAGACCACACTGCTGCCGGTGGTGAAGGACCAGCGCTGCTGCCCAGTGCCAGCGTCTAGGGCATACAGCTTGCGGTCCTGGCTACCAACGTAAACCACACCATGGGCCACCACCGGTGACGAGTACACACTGCCGCCAGTGGTGAAGGACCAGCGCTCTACAGGTGCGTCCGCGTCCAATGCATACAGCTTGCTGTCATGGCTGCCGACGTAGACCAGGCCGCCGGCCACCGACGGCCTCGGTTCAATCACACAGCCGCCCCACCACCGCCACTTGCCGTAGGTGAGGGACCAGCGCTTCAGACCGGGCGTGCCGCGGCGGGAACCACCAGGCGCCGCAGGGTGCGTCTCTGGTAGGAGGGGAGGGTTCTCTTGGACGAGCTGGGCGATCTGGTCGGGCATCCAGCCTGGTTCGGTGAGCAGGAGGGTAGGGCTGCTGGTCTGCCTGCTTCCGTCCTTGCTGCCTGAGCTGGTCAGCCGGTGGAGCAGCGTGGCGACGGTGGGGCGCTGGTTGGGCTTTTTGGCCAGGCAGGCGGCGACGACATCGCGCAGTTCGGGCGCGAGGCTATCCAGGTTGGGCTGTTCATGGACGGTGCGGTAGTGGAGCGCGTCCGGGGTGCCGGTGCCGAACGGGCCGACTCCGGTGGCCGTGTAGGTCAGTACCGCGCCGAGGGAGAAGACGTCGCTGGCCGGGCTAACCCGCTGGCCGGTGAGCTGTTCGGGAGACATGAAGCCGGGGGTGCCGATCCGCATTCCGGGCCGGGTCAGCAAGCTGGCCTCCATGGCCACTGAGATACCGAAGTCGATGATCCTCGGTCCGTCGGCGGCGAGCAGCACATTGGAGGGCTTGAGGTCGCGGTGAATGACCCCGGCTGCGTGGATGACCTCGAGTGCCTCGAGCAGTCCGGCGGCCAGGGGGAGCACCGAACGGGGAGGCCATGGACCGTGAGCGGTGATCGCCTCACCGAGGGAGAGACCTGGTACATAGACAGTGGCCAACCAGGCCGGGAAGCCGTCCGGGTCGGCGTCGACCACACCGGCAGTGAAGGCCCCGTTGACCCGTTGGGCTGCGGCTACCTCGCGTTTGAAACGGCGCCGAAACTCGTCGTTCGTGGCCAGCTCCGGACGCACCACTTTCACAGCGACCGGGCGCCCGCCGGGCGAGCGTGCGAGGTACACCCTGCCCATGCCGCCGGAGCCCAGCCGCGCCACGATTTTGTAGCGCCCCACCTGCTGCGGGTCCTCCGGCTCCAACGTCTCAAACGCTCCCACCCAATGCCCCCTGCCACGCGGCCCCGCAGGGGCCGCTGTCCGTCGCTACCCCACCATTTGAAATCAACGACGCAGTCCGTTGCCCAACGGCTCCCATGGCGCGATAGGCATTGTTGGCCAGAAGCCGCCGGGGTCCCGCTAAGTAGCCTCCCAGCAGCTCGGCCCGCCGCGACGTGCCCGGCAGTCCCGGGCAGGCTCAGGTGCCACTGCCACCAAGGCGGGGGATGCGGCCGGGGCCGCAGCCGCGACCGCGGAGCTGCTGGAGCACATGGTGCGGGTGCTGGGCGAAAACCACCCCCACACCCTCACCAACCAGGGCAACCTCGCCTCTTGGCGGGGGGAGGCGGGGGATGCGGCCGGGGCCGCGACCGCGACCGCAGAAGTGCTGGAGCACATGGTGCGCGTACTGGGCGAAAACCACCCCGACACCCTCACCGCCCGGAGCAACCTCGCCTACTGGCGGAGCAAGGCGACCGACTCGACTGCTCATAAATCGACCGATTGATGAACAAGATCGGTAAGCGGCTGTACGCGGCCGGGTCGGCGTCGGATCATGCTCATAAAACGGTGTCAGAAAGTCGATGTGCTCAAGAACTTGAGGAGCACCGTTTTCTGTACGATCTGGCGGGTGCAGCGACCCCAGGACGACGACACCGCAGATCTCCTCGCCCCCGTTCCGGCCGCACGGACCGGCGACCTCGTGGGATACGCCCGTGTGTCCACCAAGGGACAGTTGCTCGACCGGCAGATCCACGTGCTCACGGAAGCGGGGTGCATCCGGATCTTTTCCGACAAGAAGTCCGGCAAGAACGCAGAACGCGAGAAACTGTGGAAGGCCCTCGACTTCCTGCGTGACGGCGACACGCTTGTCGTTCCGTCGCTGGACCGGCTGGGCCGCTCCCTCCAGGACCTCATCGCGATCGTGTCCGGTCTGCGTAAGCGTGGTGTTGGCTTCACCTCGCTGCACGAGGCGCTCGACACGACCACGCCCGGAGGGCGCCTGGTCTTCCATGTGTTCGCGGCCCTCGCCGAGTTCATCCGCGAACTCATCGTGCAAGGCACCAATGAGGGCTTGGACGCCGCCCGCGCCCGTGGTGCACGGCTCGGCCGCCCGCCGGCGATGACCGAGGAACAGGTACGTCACGCCCGCGATCTGCTCGCCCGTCCGGAGAACAAGGTCACCTCGATCGCAAAGCTCCTCGGTGTCTCCCGCAACACCATCTACAACTACGTACCCGAACTGAAGGGCGGCCGCCAGGCGCTCGCCGAGGCGACCACCACGGCCGAGCTGGCCCTTGGGACTGATCGGACCGGCGAGTAGCGGCTCCGTCAGGCGCTGGTGGGCGTAGCCGTCAACCGCTGTCGCAGCGCGGCGAAGCAGCCGTGATTACCCCCGTCATTCGACGTGTTTGAATTCCGCAGCCACCTCACTTGCAAGTCTGTGATGCTTCCAAACCGCGGGGTCAGTCAAAACTGAATGACCGAACCAGACCGGAACTTTGAGAGTGCGTACGTGCCCGGATGGAAAGTTGCCGGTGACCGGGGTGCGATGCAGTCCCGTCCAACACCGGTCCAGCATTACGACGAAGTCGACTTTAGGGCGCATCGCAACGATTCTCTTGATTTTTGTACCAATGAGGCTCCACTCGTTCTGGCTTCGCTGGTGCGGCGGAGTGTGGAGCATGACCAGCATGTCAATGGAAAGATCGTTGAACGCTGCCGCGTTCAACGCGACGTTCCCGCCGTGACTATGAGCGATGACCTTCTTGAAGGACGGGGCCGAGTGTTTGGCCGCCCACTGGGCCAGGTCTCGTGCTGCTGCGATCCGGTCCTCGACCGTATAGCCTCCGGTCCACCGGTAGTGATCGTCACGGTCGTAGAGATCTGCCCCAACCGCACTCAGGGTTCCATCGTTCGGCTCATCTACGCCGGGTTCACTTTGGAGATAGCGGAAGAGCGCCTCTCCTGGTCGCCACCAAGATGGCCGCTTAAACCGCGTCCATGTACCGGGCACAATGAGGGAAGTCCAGGCCAAGTCAGTTCCGTTGTTCGGCTCATTGTCCTGTGGCAGGGCCGTTAGAACCGGATGTCTGGGCGCCACTCGGATTAGTGCTTCGATCGAGATCTGCTGGATCGTCTCGATCTCGGACGTACATCCGTCCGCGAGGACTTCGATTGTGGGCCACCACAGCATCGTTTTGCGCTGAGCAAGCAGAGCAGCCGACACAACTCGGACGATTTGGTATTGGCTAAACTGTCCGACGTGCAGCAACGTGGCGGCTGCTGCGGCTGGGTCATCGCTCGTCCGTACAGCGTCGTAGAGCCGCGGCATCATCCCAAACGCCCACTCGCCCAGTTCACCTTCCCACCAGCGGTCCGGTGCTGGGGTGATCTGGTTCTGGATCTCTGACTTGATTGGCTGGGACCAGCCGGGAAAGTCGAGCCACCGGAAGGGGGGCGGCTCACCGAAGTGGTCCTGCATGAAGAGCCCGGCCCACGGAGCGATGAACTCAGGCGTCAGCTCGGGAACCTCCGGAATGTTCAGATAGTCAACGTCCTCATCCTCTTGGAGTACGCCTCCATTGCCAGTGAGCTGGAGACCCAGGCCCAACATCTGTGCCGCTTGTGACCAGGCAGCTACTTCGCCTTCTTTGTGGAAGGCGTCCCTGCCAATCACCGGGTCTTCGATCCACGGCTCTGACATAGCTCACTCCTCATCTCATGGCGATCCCCGTCCATCAGGCTCATTGATGGCACGGACGCTGCGCCAGGCGACCCGCACGAGACCACTGCACCTCACTCCCAGGAACGCACCGACCCCGTGCAGACGGCCCTGGGGTGCCAACGTCTTGGCCATGCTTGCGAGACCGTCGCTGAGTCGCTGGGCGACCACGAGGAGGGCTACGAGCTGACCCACGAGGAGGCTGGTCAACGCGTTCAAGGCGGCCCTCGGGACTGGTAGGCCCGCATGTTCAGGTGTCGTGTATGCGCGGCCAAGCCCCAGTGGTTCTCGCGCTGAGTAATCAGCGTGAGCTCGTGCGAAGGCGTCCGACCATGCCAGAAGGCGCCAAGGCAGCCTTTGCTGTCAGGGGAAGTCGGGGCACTCCTCGGCGAAGCCCTGCGAGACGGGCTGCCATACGCCGTGGTCCGCACGTACGCTCAGTCGATCCGCTTCCTCCGCGGTCTCGATTAGCTGAGCGGTAGTCAAGGGGACGGCTACCGCGAAGACCCGCCCGAGGTGGCGGCAGTGCAGCATCGGACGGAGTTCCTCTGAGTACGGCTCATCGGCGACCGCGAAGAGATCGGGCAGGGTCCAGCCGAGCGGACCTGCAATGGCGGACAGCTGCTGCTGACGGTGCGGACTCGGGTCCCAGCGCCACACCATCCCGTGCAGTGTGCTGAGGGACAGCCCAATGAAGGGCAGTTCGCGGATGCCGAAGCCGCGATTGCGGATCAGTGCGCCGAGCACGGCGGCGAACCTGGTCTCGGCGGGACGGCGTCCCGGCCCCGTCGGCTGCATGAATGGCTCTGAAGCGGCGACGCGGGGCAGTGAGCGGACGAATGCCTCCAGCGCAGCGAGCTGCGAGTGGTCGCAGTAACTGACGCGGTAGGCGAACTGCCTCATGACCCCGGCGTCGCGCTCCGGGGGAAGGAGTTTCGCCGGCACCGGCTGGCCTGCGACAACGAGAAGGTCGGCGGCCGGTATGTCGAGTACGGCGGCAAGTTCGGTGAGTCGCTGCGGGGTGGTCTCGGTTCCGCTCGCGGCGAGGCTGCTCAGGATGGTGGCCCTTTCCATAGGAGGAAGGTAGCGGGCGTGCTGCGAGGACAGCCGGGGCCGCTTGCGTTCACGGTCGGGACTCACTTTCGGTGATCGCCTGGGGCGTATCGGCTCCAGGTTCCTCCGCCCTGGGTGACCAGATGGGTGGTGGTCTTGTCGTGGTAGCCGAGAGCCCGGGCGACAACGGGTGCGGGCGCTTGAAGTACCAAGTGGCGAATTGCTGAGGCCCGGCCGCGCTGGGCGGGAACCCCGGCGGCGCTGAGCTGGTCGAGCAGGCTGCTGGGGTCCATCGGATGTCCGGGCTGCCGGCCGGGGAACAGCCATGCGGTGCTGCGGCTGCTGACCCGGGCCAGGCGAGGCTGTTCCGCGAGATAGGCGCGCACGAGATCGGCGATGGGTGCGGGCAGCGGCGACGGTGGGTCTCCAAGCCGGATAGTGAGAGCATCACCATCATCGGCCACGTCCTCGGTGGTCAACCGGACGATGCGGCTGACGGGTTGGGCGTAGAGCAGGACGAGTGCGGCCGCGGTTCGGGTTCGCAGCGAGAGGGCCTCGTCGTGCAGGACGTGGCGGAGGACGGCAAGGCGGCGGTGCTGGTGCATCGGGGCCTGGTCCTGCTGGATCACATGAGGTGGCAGGAGGAGTCGGGGCATGGTGCCGTTGTCCATGCACCAGCGCAGGAAGGGCTGGGCGGGTCGGCGGGTGGCGTAGTTGCCCGCGTGCCAGGCGTCGAGGTCGGCCTGCTGGCACTGGTCGAGGGTCCGGTTGCGAGCTGCGAGCCAGGTGAGGAAGGCGTCGGCCTGGGTGATCTGCTGCCGAGCCTCGGAGGTGGGGGATCGTCCGAGCGGTCCGGCGTCGGCCTTTGCTCGCAGGCGGCGCAGTTGGTGCCAGGTGGCGAATCGGTGCAGGAGCTGGTGCCGTGCGGGGTCATCGACGGTTGCCAGGCGTTCGGCGAGCCAGCGTTTGTAGAGCAGGAGCCGCCGGTCGGCTGAGGGCAGGACGTTGCTCTCCACGAGCAGGTCGCGCAGGTGGGCGGCCGTCCGCCAGTGTTCCTGGTGCTGCAGTCCTTCGTGGCTGATCGGCACTCGACCGCTCGCCAGGCCCTGCAGGAGCTGGATGACGTTGGGGCGGCGGAGCCAGATCAGCCTGCTCTTCGGACGGTCGAGATCCAGGAGGAGGTCCATGAGGGGTGCCAGCTGCGGGTGGACCTGGCCGGTGCCGTCGTCGAGGAGGCTGGCCAGCCTGTCGGCCAGGGTGCAGCGTTCGCAGAGCCGGCCGCCGAGCAGCATCCCCTCGAATCCGCAGCGGTCGCAGAAGAAGTCCCGGGTGATCCCCGCGCAGTCGCGGCAGATCGGGACACCGTCCGGATCGCGGCCGGGCAGCAGCCGGTCGGTGCCGCAGCCCGGACAGTGGCCCCGGATCCGCATGGCGCGCTCGTAGCAGGTGCGGCAGATCGGCCCGTCGGACCACTCGGCCGACTTCGCCGCCCGCCGACCGCAGCGCGAGCACGTGCGGATGTGCCAGCGTTCGTACTCCTCCGGCGTCACCGCTCAGTCCTCCGTCAGCCTGACCCGCTTGGGTCGGCGGGCCGCCAGGTCGATCGGCGCGTCCTGACCGACCGCCCGCCGGGCTGTCAGGTTCTCGGCCGAGGTGGCGATCAGGTCGGTGGGCGTGCAGCCGAGGATGTCGCACAGCGCGGCCAGCACCGGCAGCGACAGCCGTTCGGGGGTGCCGGAGACCAGGCGGTGGACCTGTGAGGAGGAGAGGGTGATGCCGCGCTCGGACAGGTGGGGCATCAGCTCGGTGACGGTGAACATGCCGCGCGCGGCCATCAGCTCGCGCAGGCGCCACCGGTAGCTGATCTGGCGTGGCATCAGGAGATCCTCTCCGGCCGCAGAGCGGCCTCGACGGTCGCGTCCAGGACGCGGCGCAGGGTGCGCGTGCGGAAGTCGGAGGACACACAGGTGTAGATCGCGGTGGTGGACGCGTGGTCGTGGCCTACCTGGTGCTGGACGAACAGCGGGTCGAAGCCGGCTTCGATCAGGTGGGTGATGTAGGACCTGCGCAGGGAGTGGAACTCCAGGGCTGGGTCGAGGCCGAGGGCGTCACGGTAGGCGGCGAAGCGGGAGTCCAGGCGCTGGAGCCCGACCCGCGGCCCCCGTTCGGAGGGCCAGAGAGCGGGGCCGGTGGCATGCCGCATGCCGGGCCGAACCTCGCTGATCCACTCGTCGACGGTGTCGGGTGTCCACCGCCAGACGGTCAAAACGCTGCGGCGCTTGGGCGGCGAGCCCTTCTTCGCCTTGCCGTAGCGGACCTGGAGGGTGCCGTACTCGCCGAACTCCCGCCCTTCGGGGTTGCGGCCGAAGTCGGTGAGGTCGAGCATGCGGGTCTCGTTGCGCCGCAGCCCGTAGCCGTAGGCGGTCTTGAACAGGGCCGCGTCGCGGAAGGCCGGCAGCCAGCCCTTGCGGCCCTTGCCGCGAACCCGCAGGACCTGGTCGTCGGCGTGGTCGAAGAACGCCTCCAGCTCGGGCTTGGTAAAGGCCCTGCGTTCCGGCTCGCCCTCAGCCTCGTCCGCGTGCACCGCCGCATTCCACTCGTGGACCACCTGGACCGGGTGGGTGCCGAATAGGCGCAGGCACTCCTCCGCCCAACCGTAGGCCGGGTTGGTCAGGAAATCGCAGAACTGCCGCACCGATCCCTGGTAGTTGCGGAGCGTGGACCGGACGCAGCCGTGGACCGAGCGGAGGTCCGCCGACCACTCGTCGACGTGCTGCGGCTTCCACTGCCACGGCAGGACATCGGTATGCCGGGTGAAGGACCGGACCGTACGCTCCTGGTCGGAGATGTACCCGGGCGACAGGTTCCGCGCGAGCTGCTGGTTTCGCCAGCCCTGGAGCATCGCCTCGAAGACCTGCTCGTCCGGCCGTAGCAACGGCAGGCCGTCGACCAGGTGGAGGCGCGCAGACCCCGGTGCGAGGCCGTCCTGACCCATCCGCCATCACTCTCCGTCGATCGCATTGGACGCGAGTTTTTCGCATCTGATGCGAGCCGATGGCGTTTTCCCAGCTCAATCGCTCGATGGAGTGAAGGGCTCGGCGCGGGGTCGACCAAGCCGCTACCGTGAACCCAAGAGCAGCCAGGTGCAACGTCCCTGGCAGACCTGGCAACGGCCAGCGGTCGGCGAGTCCCAGGACTGCTGTCGCCTATTCGCATCCGATGCGATTGGCGTCGGTAGGAGGATCGGAACGGCCAGTAGCGACATCTGGCCGATCTTGATTCCGGTTCGATGACTCGCCCTGTTTCCGCTGTTCAGCGGTCCTACGGTCCGGGTCATGCCAGTTGATTTCCTCTCTGATGATCAGGTCTCCCGCTTCGGCCGGTTCGCTGCCGCGCCCTCGCCAGGTGAGCTGGAGCAGTTCTTCCGCCTGGACCCACAGGCGCTCACACTGGCCCGCGCGAAGCGGGCCCCGGCGAACCGGCTGGGGTGGGCGGTGCAGTGGGGCTGTGTCCGGATGCTCGGGGTGTTCCCGACCGAGGACCTGGCCGTCGTGCCGGCCGCGGTGGTGCGGTTCGCGGCCGAGCAGCTCGACGTCGAGCCGGGCGAGTTCGCCGGGTACGGGGCCTGGCGGCAGAACCGGTACGAGCACGCGTGGGAGATCCGGGACGCTTATGGCTACCGCGAGTTCCCGGCCGCCGAGGACGAGGTCCGCGCGTTCCTGGCGGCGCGGGTGTGGGCGTCGTTGGAGGGGCCGCGGGCGTTGTTCGACCGGGCGGTGGTGTGGCTGGTGGACAACCGGGTGCTGCATGTTCACCATGCTCTGCCCCTGAGTGTCCGTCACGCCGCTTTTCCGTACCGCTGTTTGTGGCGTGTGGTTCCCGCATATGTGAGCGGTGCGCGTCCGGCGGACCGGAGACCGCTGCATTGCCGAGATAGCGGCCGTGGTCCGGGCATCGACGAGGCGTGAAAGACCCACTGACCGCGCTGACCTGGCGGAGGCGATTGGTAGGCAGCTTGGCCTGTTCGACCGAGCGGATCGTCACGGACCGGCCTCGGGAGCACGCAGGACTGTCCTACACTGCGCGCAGTTGCGGGGGGAGTTGGTGGAGTTGGTGGGCCAGCGCGTGATCGCGGGCAGGTATGAGCTGGAGCGGTTGCTGGGCCGGGGCGGGATGGGGGAGGTATGGGCGGCCCGCGACAATGTGCTGGAGCGTGCGGTGGCGGTCAAACTGCTCCAGGCCCATCGAGGGACGGCCGAGGACGAGAGGCGGTTCTTCCGAGAGGCCCGCACGGCGGGGGGGCTGAGCCATCCGGGGATCGTGACCGTCCACGATCTCGGGCGGGACGGCGACGGCACGCTCTACCTGGTGATGGAGAACGTTCCCGGGCGAGATCTAGGCGTTGTGCTGCAACACGGCCTGCCGCCGGTCGCGGACGCCCTGGTGTGGACCGCACAGGCCGCCGACGCACTCCACGCCGCACACACCGCCCGGATCCTGCACCGTGACCTCAAGCCCGCCAACCTGATGCTCACCCCGGCGGGCACCGTGAAGATCCTCGACTTCGGACTCGCCCGCTACGCCTCCACCTTGACCACCACCAGCCGCACCGCCGGCACGGTCGCCTACATGCCGCCCGAGCGGCTCATGGGTAGGGTCAGCGATACCCGCGGGGACCTGTATGCGCTCGGCTGCGTGCTGTACGAGCTGCTGACCGGCCGCACGCCGTTCGGTGACCTTGCCACGGCCGCTGTGATGTACGCCCACGTGAACACCCCACCTGCACCTGCTTCTTCCTACCGACCCGGCCTGGCGCCCCGCCTCGACGCCTTGCTGGCTGAACTCCTTGCCAAAGAGCCGGAGGAACGGCCCGCCAGTGCCGCCGACGTCCGTGACCGCCTCAGCCAGCCAACCGCGTTCAAGCCCCCTGGACCCCCGCCGATTGGACCACCGCCGACTTTCCGGGACTGGCTTGCCAGCGCCACAACCGTCACCGCCACCGGCGTTCTCTGGCCGCCAGTGGTCCGACCCGCCATTTCGACGGCTTCCCGCCCTTCCTGGACGTACACCACCGACGACGTGATCTGGTTTGGACCGAAGGTCGTTAACGGCTTCGTCTACATCAGCAGCGGCAACAAGTTGTGCGCGTTGGACGCGGCCACCGGCATCCCACGCTGGACACACACCGCCGACGGCAAGGTGGACTCGGAGCCGACGGTCGTGGACGGCACCGTCTACATCGGCAGCCAGGACCAGAACGTGTACGCGCTCGATGCGGCGACTGGGACCACCCGCTGGATGTACACCACCGGCCACTGGGTCGCCTCGCCGACGGTCGTGGACGGCACCGCCTACGTCGGCGGCTGGGACAGGAACGTGTACGCGCTGGACGCGGCCACCGGCGCCCCCCGCTGGACACACAGCACGAGCAATCAGTTCTCCTCGTCGCCGACGGTCGTGGACGGCACCGTCTACATCAAGGGCGGCAAGAAGCTGTACGCGTTGGACGCGGCCACCGGCGCCCCCCGCTGGACACACAGCACGAGCAATCAGTTCTCCTCGTCGCCGACGGTCGTGGACGGCACCGTCTACATCTGCAGCTGGGACAAGGTGGACGCCCTTGATGCGGCCAACGGCACCGCCCGCTGGACGTACGCCACCGGCGGGGTCCTCTCGTCGCCGACGGTCGTGGACGGCACCGTCTACATCTGCAGCTGGGACAAGGTGGACGCCCTTGATGCGGCCAACGGCACCGCCCGCTGGACGTATCCCATCGGCGACAAGGTGTTTTCGTCACCGACGGTCGTGGACGGCACCGTCTACATCGGCAGCCAGGACAAGAAGGTGTACGCGCTCGATGCGGCGACTGGGACCGCCCGCTGGACGTACGCCACCGGGGGCTGGGTCTTCTCGTCGCCGACGGTCGTGGACGGCACCGTCTACATCGGCAGCCAGGACAAGAAGGTGTACGCGCTCGATGCGGCGACTGGGACCGCCCGCTGGACGTACGCCACCGAGGGCCGGGTCAATTCGTCGCCGACAGTCGTGGACGGCACCGTCTACATCGGCAGCCAGGACAAGAAGGTGTACGCGTTGGACGCGGCCACCGGTTGGGTCAGCGCATCGTGACCGTTGGTGACAGGCCGGCTGTGGAAGCGCCTCGGTGCAGCCACCCCGTTTACAGCACCCCCAGCAGGGCGTTGTCCTCCCACTGGTCGACGACTTCGAGGTAGCCGGCGAGGACCTTGGAGTGGGGGGCCCATCCGCCCTGTTTGGCGATGACGATCTGGTCGTGGCCCTTGAGGCGGGAGGACGTGGCGAGGCCGCGGCGGGGGCTGTGGCCGGTGAAGCGGATGTCGATTCCGGCGCGCTGGCCGGCGCGGGTGACGATGTCGCCGATGGACTCGGGCTGGAGGCCGCCCTCCAGGAGGGTGTGCCAGCGGTTGTGCAGGCGGCGCCAGGCGTAGCCGTCCGGGTCGGTGAGGCCGGCGGCCTCCTTCCACGTCTGCCAGGCGCGGACCGGGCAGATGGAGGGGCGGCTCCCGTAGGGGACCGGGACGACGCGGGGGCGGACCTTGGAGACGCGCAGGTCCGCCTGGATGCCGCCGGGGGTCTCGGCGTAGTCGCGGACCCGGTTGAAGGCGAGTTCGTGGCGGCGGCCGGCGACGGCGAAGTGCATGAGAACCAGGGCGCGGTCGCGGATGCCCCGGAGGTTGTCCGGGCAGGCGGCGCTGATCTTCACCAGGTGATCGACGAGCAGCGGCGGCGCCTGGCCCCGGCCGCGGGTCTCGCCCTGTTCCTCCATCTCCTTCACCAGCTGCTTGAGGCGGTTGCGGGCGAGGCGGGCGACGCCGTCCTCCAGCCGCACGCCGTGCTCGGCGCGGGCGGTCACCACGGTGCCGGAGATCCGCCGGTCGATGGTGGACGGAGCGGTGCAGGTCCCCTTGCGTCCGCCGGGCTGGGTCCACAGCCACTCGACGAACATCACCAGGGTGCCGGGGGTGACGGCGAGGACCGGCACGCCGGAGGCGGCACAGAACTTGCTCCAGCTCGTCCAGTCCTGGGTGTAGGCGTCGCGGGTGGACTCCGGGCGGCCGTCGGCCACGGCGCGCACGGCCTGGCGGTCGATGTGATCCAGCGCGGCCCGGGTCGCGGGGTCGTACGCCTCCGGCCGGGCCGGCACCGCCGGGATGACGACCGGTTCAACCGTCTTCTGACTGTCTGACATGATCCGCCCCGTTCACCGGATTTACACGCTCCGATGGAGCCCGGATATGGGGAGCTTATCCGGGTTCCAGAAGGTACGCGGGCGGTCCCGTCCAAAACCATCTGGGACGAAGCCTCGGAGCGGCGATACCTGCGCAAGTACAACGAGCGCTACAACTCCGACGAGAGGGCGACGGTCCGGCGAGCGACGGGGACGTCGACGCAGAGGGCCCCGACGGTCCGGACTACTGAACCGCTTTCGCCCCCTCGGCCCACTGGATCGAGTATGTGGCGGTGCGACTGTTCCACCGCCATCTGGGGCAGGGTCCACCGGTCGCCGGATGGTCCGGCGCGGGGAGGGAGAACCCTGATGAGCCAAGATCTGAACGCCGAGCTGTCCCGCATCTACGAGCGCTGCATCAAGCAGGTACGCACGATCGCCGCGCTCGACCCGACCAAGCCCGTCGAGGACTGGAACCAGTACACCTGCACGTCCGCCAACGAGTTCGCGTCGGACGTCGAGATGGCGTGGATCGGGGCTCACCCCGGGCACGAGGCGCGTGACACGTACTCGGCGATCATGAGCGGCGTTCCCATCGAGCGTGAAAGCGTGCTCGGGGACTCACCTACGCGATACATCACGTACGGGCTGACGTCCTTCGGCCGCGTCCTGCAGTGCATCGAGGCTATGCGCGTCGGCCGGTTCGACCCGCACGTGCCGGGTGGCATCACGGACGCTCGGGAGCAGCCCATGGAGTGATGTGACCCAGCCGACGCTGAGCCGCCCGCTTCCTGACGCCCCACGCCCCTCGAAGGTGGCCCCGCCCACACGGCGAGGCCGCCTTCGACCGTTTTCGCCCCCTCGATTCGTTGGATCACCCCCTCGACACCGTGGTGTCGAGGAACCGGTCGGCGACGGACCGGACAGTGGCCGCTCCGGCGCCGGGGTCGTCCGCAGGGGCACGACGGCGGCCACAGCGCTCCCAGAGATAACGGGTGCTCTTCATGTCGTCGCCGGAGCGCGTGCTCCCAGGTCGGCGGTCACCGCCCCTCAGATAACAGGGCAGTTATCTGGGCTTCCGATTGACATTCGGAGCGCCACTAGCGGGCCGGAACCAGCCCTACTGGTCTTTTACGCCAAGGGCCGAAGCGGTCGTGCGAGCCAAGCCAACTGGACAGACTGCCCCCAAACGCACGTCTTGGTGGGGCGGCCGGGTGCCGTGCGTTGCTCTCCCAGAGCACGCACCCAGGGGTCCGGGTGCACCCTTCCTGCTCGCCGCACCGAGAACGGAGCACGGCACGCCAGGGCCCCCGCTGTGGCGTGCCCTGCCATCCCGCATGTACGAAGTTCTCCGCGACGCCCTGCCCGAATTCCTTGGCAGCCTCGGCGCCGCCCTGGTCTGTGCCGGCGGCGCCTGGCTGCTCCGCAAGACGGCTGCACGGCGAGTACCGGACGACTCTCCTGCCGACGGAAACGAGCAGACCTGAGAGCAACCCTGCACGCCGCGTGCCCCCGGATCGAGAGGGGCATGCGGCGTGCCAGCCGCACCCGAGGCGTCTTATTGAAAGCGGCCATGCGCTCCGGCTTCGTCCAGGACGATGTGCCGCAGGGGGTCCGCACCGAGGAACCCGATGGGCCGAGGAGGAGCATGAGCGGAGAACACTTGATCACCGACGATGAGACGCGCAGGATCACGGAGGGCTTTCTCTCCGTGTCCCCGTGGCTCGGCAACATCGAGTGGGGACGGACCGTGCTCGGGCCCAACGCCGGGTACCTCAAGGGGTGGGGACCTGACTTCCCTGAGGACGTCGAGCTCCAAGAAGGGCAGAGGTGGTCGTGGACGGTCTCATTCACTGACCCCGTCGGCGATCGCGAGGGCCTCTCGCACACGAAGGTCCTGGAGGGGCTGACGCGGATCGTGTACGGGGAGCACTCGGGTCCCGACGGCTGGACCTACCTCGTCATCCGCCAGTGGTTCACGGAGCCCTCGGAGGGTCGGCAGGCTCTCACCCTGTCGACGACCCACCAATCACTAATTTGCCAGCAGGCCCTCTACAGCAAGATCGTCTTCCGCACGCCGGACGAAGAGGTCATGTTCGGCAAGAAGATGGACTTCTTCGAGGAGCAGCGTCCCCCTGCTGACCCCACCATGGGATCAGGAGCACCACGATGACTGATGGATTGTCGCCTGAGCAAAACACCTACCCTCCGGAGCTGCTCAAGGCGATTGGAGACCTCCTCGCCACCGCGCACAGGCACCAAGTCGGAGTCGCCTTCGAACCGGATGGAGAGGGATGGCGGGTCCACTACCTCATCGAGGACTGGCCAGCAGTTCAGGAGTACCAGCTGAGTGCTGGTCCGCTCTCCGATGCATACGACCTTCAGACCGCTGCGTCGGCAGCCATGCGGCCGTTGGTGAAGATGGGGCAGTCGGTCACGGCGTACTTCGACGAACGGCAACGCATCAAGGACGGCCACGCCAAGCGGTGCGCCGTCACCGAGCAGTAGGCCCGTAGCCGGCTACTCGGTGACGGATCGAACAGTGGCCGCTCCGGTGTGCGCCGCCGAGACGACGAGCGTCTCGGCGGCCGCCCTCAAACGACGATGCTCAGGTTCCCGGGGGGCTCGTTCCGCCTCTGGATGAAGATCTCCGGGGCGAACACGGCCACGATGCCGAGCCAGGTGCCGAGGGTGTCGACGTACTCGGGGTCAATGTCCCGCAGGACGAAGAGGCCGACGACGACCAGGACCACCCTGACCCACCTCCTACGAGGAGAGAGGGGGTGCGCCGGGGCGCCACTGGGTGTAGAGGTCATACTCTTGTTCCTATCCGCCGGTTCTGCCGGCGCTCGGACCGCGTTCGCCCCACAGGTTGGTAGCCAGGGAGGGGCGGCGCGGTTCTCTACTTCTCCGACCCCTTCTGGTCGAAGAGACCTTCGAACCCCGTGAGGGGCAGTCCACGCTGGTGGAACGGCGGCACCAGACGGTAGAGGGGGCGGGAGCCCCTTCCCGAACGGGCCGCGAGGGTGTCGAAGTACTCGAACCCTGCAGGTTCCAGAACCTCGTGCGCGACCAGGTCGTCGATGCCGGCCGCGACGGTCTTCTGGGCCAGGCCGTACCACTCGCTGACCCTGGCGTGGACGAGAGGGAACTTGTCCTTCCTCTGGGCCAGAGCGATCAGGAGCATCGCCTTGCCCGGGAGGGAGAGCTTGGTGTGCATGCCCTTCTCCCAGTACTCGAACGGGAGCTGGAGGTACTTCTCCCCCTTGTTCATGGGCGGCTCGTACGGTCCGCTGCCGTCCTCCATACGCTTGGTGACGGTGGTCCTCCGCTGAGACCCCCGGGCGGTGGTGATGAGGTCGAGGTCCTTCAGGGCCTTCCACGCCCGGGAGACCGCGGAGGCTCCGGACTTCTCGTCGAAGACGCCGATGGTCCTGGCCCAGGTCGTCGACCACTCCGTCACCTCGTGGCCCGGGCCACCGGTGATGGCCGCGACGAGGAGGTAGAGGTCGAGGGCCCGCTCCTGGCGGCTCGCGACGAGCGACCTGAGCGGTCCGGGCTGCACGTCCCGTCCTTCTCCGCGCTGGAGGAAGACCCTCCTGATGGGGACAGTCCGGTTGGTCCTCGCCGAGCGGTTCAGGATCATCTCGATGGTCCTGTCCTGACTCATGGAGCCTCCGGTGTCGGGGCTGCCGACCGGCTCGTCCCGGCCCGTCTCGTCCTCCGACTCCGGTTCGGTTGCGGTGTGCTGAAGCGGCGTCATGCGTCAAAGATTCGCACATCGATGGCGGAGCGGTCCAACCTGAAACTGCTGGTCAGCTGCGCTGACTTGACGCCGGGTAGTGCAAGATATGACGACTAAGTTGATTGCTATGTGAGACCACCGTGTAGGACGAACATTCAAGATAGCTCGTACGCGGTTTGAAGGTGCTTGACGTTCCGAAGGAGCGGTTCGGTGCACGGACCGGTGACAGTCAAAAAATCTTGGCTGTACCGGAGCCGAAACCGGCATCACCGGCAATGTCACGGTGCCCTTGGTGACTGCCGCGTACGGAAGGGAAGAGCGAAGGAAGCGTCAGCGGGCTTCTGCCGCGAGGTGGTTCAGCGTCCGAGGGCGGGGCCGGAGCGGCCCTGGGTCGGCGGCTGGTACCGGTACTCGCTCTGTGCGCGCCGGGCGTTCTCGCGGGCCTGCTCGGCGGCCTGCTGTCGGGCCTGCTTGATGTACGCGGCGCGCTGCTGCGCTTCCTCGGCGTGCTGCGTGGGGGGCCTCGGTCGCCGTGCGCGAGCGCAGCGTCTCTCCTCCTGCAGCTTGCCCGCCGTGGTGATGTGCTTCCACGCGATGCCACGCTGTTCCGCGGCCTGACGCCCGGCGAGGTCGGCGCTCCGGGCAACCACGCGGTTGGTGATCCGCTCGATCTCCGGGAGCCGCTCGTGCATCGTGGCGAGCCGGTACTTCAGCTCGTCGACGTCGCGCGGGCCCGGCGGGAGCCCTGCTCCGGCCGGTCGGAGCCGACCGATGCGAACTTCCCTCGCGCGTGGATCGCGGCCCGGCGGGACCGGCCGTCAGCCGGACGGCCGACGGCCCCGGCTTCCGCCGGGGCCCTGGCGTCAGCCCGCGTAGTCGTGGTGGTCGCGGGGGTCGTAGCCGTGGTTGCAGGCGGGGCAGAGCGTGAGGTCCTCGGGGTCGCCCGAGTACGGGTTGGGGATGATGCCGCCGTCGCACTGCGGGTCGGTGCAGGCCATGAGGTCCTCCTCGGTCGGGGTCGTCGTCCTGATGGGCTCCGCCCGCCGCGGGCCGGGGAGGGGTGCAAGCCTCGCCGAAGGCGACCGCGTAGCGGCTCGGGCTTGCGGCCCTCCCCGGGCTGTGGCGCCCTCCGGCATCAGGACGGCGGGCACGGCCGAGGAACCCACCCCGGCCACGACCGCGCCCACGACCACCACCGTTCCCGGCACCCACACGCCGGCCACCACGCGGCAGCACACCCACCCCAGGGGGCCCGGTCCGGTCAGAGGGACACCGGCACGGACAGGCCCAGGGCGACAGCCGCGCGCCGGCACCCGGCACGGACGGCAGCGAGCTCAGCCCGCACATCCGTACCGGGCCGCTCATCGGCGGCCGCGGACGCCCTGGCGGCCGCCGCGTGCAACTCACCTCGTGCGGTGTCGTCATCGAGGGGGAGGACCGTGACGTCGGCGGCGTCGGCCACCGCCCCGACCAGTCGTGCCACCGCGGTCGGGTCGGACACCACGGGATGGACATGGACGCCCAGAACCCGGGGCGCCCACGCTTCCAGGGCGCCCCGGATGTCCTCGCACAACCCGTCGATGCCCGTGTGCGGGCCCTGGGGCGCGGTACCGGCGCTCATCTCCCCATGGTTGCCGCAGGCACCGACAGTGCTCCTGCAACGGCCGACCAGGTCGCGCCCGAGGCACCGGCAACACCGGTCGTCTGTGATCAAGCGTTGCAGGTGATTGCTCAGAACCGGCAGTGCTGGTGACCGGCCAGGGCTACTGACGTGTTCCGCAGATGCTGTCGGAGTCAGCCCTTGAGATGCTCGTCGACGTCGATCTCGTGGCGGAGGCGCTGGATGAACTCGCGCTCGGTGCGCTGCTTGGCTGCCTCGAACCGGAGGTAGTTGGGGTCCGTGACCTCGGCGCTGGGGAGCCTGCCGTCGCGGTCAACGAAGCCGCCTTCGACGACACAGACGGAGAAGTCGGCCGCGGCTTCGGTGGCGGCTTCCCAGAGCTCGCGCACCGTCGGGGATCCAAAGAGAGAGATCCGGGCGGTGAGCTCCTTCTGTCGTTGGAACTGTTCCGGACTCCTCGGGCCGTAATAGCCAGGGACGTGCGGGTCAGTCGCGAAGGACATGGAGCCGTCAAGGTGAAGGAGCAGATCAAGGTACAGCGCGGCCCGCCGGTCCCACAGGTCTTTCGACCGGGTCGCCTTCCGCTGGTGGCGCGCCTGCAACCAGGCGGTGAGGGCGCCACCGCCAAGGGCTATGAAGCCACCGATCACTACCCCGATCAGCTGTCCCATGAGGACCTCCCTATTCAGATGAGGGTCGACCGTACCAAGGCGGTCTGGAGGTGAAACCCGGTTGTCGGTCCAGCCCAGGAGCACCCCGTGCGGTTGGGACGCTGGCTGGCCTTGCTGGGGGGCCCGGAACCCTGCCGTCGGGTAGGGCCCCAACCGTCCACAGGCCACCGAAGTCAGTCGATGACGCCGAGAGCGGTGTCGGGGCGGCAGTGGATGCAGGCCGGAACGCCCCCGGACAGCGCCCGGCGGGCCTCCTCGGCGCTCAGGGGGCGCCAGCGCTTGCCGCGATCCCAGCAGTCCCCGGCGTGGACACTGACTGGCGGCCGTCCGGCTCCGATGCCCTGCTCGACCACCCACGCCGGCGGCTCCGGCGGGGTGCTGCGGAGCGCGAGAACGGCTTCCCGCTCCTCCGCGGCCACCAGTGCATGCTCAGCCCGGCGCAGCTCGTTGCGGAGGTAGGTCACGATCGTCCGCAGGCGCGGTGGATCAGGCGGAAGCTCGGACATGTGTTCTATTCTATGTCCGGCGGTCGAGCCGGAACCCCGCCCCGGTCTCCTGAGAGCTGGACGGTGAGTCCGGGGACGAATGCCTGCGCGGCGCGGTCCGCAGCGGGAATTCGCCACGGCCGAAACGGTTCACTTTGATGCCGCCCCGACCCTGCCAGCACTGGAGCCCGCCATGACCACCCCCGCACCCGCGCCCCGCCCCGTCGTCGCCACCTGGGCTCCGAGCCAGGCCGGCCCCTGCGCCAAGTGCGGGCAGCCGTGCGCGAAATACGGGTCCCCTGCGTCACCGCTCTGCGTCCCCTGCCAGAAGGCCCGTCTGGAGCGGCTGGCGCGCGCCTGACCTGCATGTCTGACCCAGTAGTCCCGCCTCCGGTGTGGCTGACGCTCCCCGACGGCCAGGAGGTTCGGGCCCGGCTCCACGCACGCCGCTGGACCCCGGCAGGATGGCGTTTTCGGGTGGGTATGCCGCTCTGGTCCGTCACTGCCGACCAGTACGTCGAGCCCGTCGAGTACACGGTCTGGGTCCCCGCCGGCGGGGACGAGTACCTGCGGCCCGTCGACGGCCAGGACTACGGCGCCGTGCCCACCGAGGTGCATCCGCCGTCCCACCCCTACCTCACGCCGCCCCCACCCGGGGTCGAGCAGCGGTGGGCATGGACGATCGAGCGCCCGGGCGGGAGGGGCGGCGCGGTGCTGCACGAGCACGGATGCGTCCACGCACCCGCCGACGGCCCAGAGCTCTCCCTCGACGATGCGGTCACCGCCTACGCGCGACCCGGTACACGCGCCTGCGGGGAGTGCGCCGCCGCCGAGGTCCTCGACCGCCTGTAGCGGGCGTCGGCCCGGATGGCCCCGGACGGAACGCGCCCGGACGGGGCCGGTGCGACGCTGGGAGGAGAGAGCCCAAAGCGGCACGGAGGGCCAAAATGCGTCCGATATGGTCCGGGGCGATCAGTTTCGGGCTGGTCACCATTCCGATCAAGGTGGTGCCTGCCACGGAGTCGCACGACATCTCGTTCCGGCAGGTCCACACGGCCGATGGGGGCCGGATCCGCTACCGCAAGGTGTGTGAGCTCGACGGGCAGCAGCTGGGCCAGGAAGACATCGTCCGCGGCTACGAGACCGCGACGGGCACCCTCGTCCCCGTCACCGACCAGGATCTCGACAACCTGCCGCTGCCCACCGCGAAGGCGATCGAGATCGTCTCCTTCGTTCCGGCTGCGAGTATCGACCCGATCCAGATCGGCGCCTCCTACTACCTGGCCGCGACCGAGGCCGTCGCCGCGAAGCCGTACGAACTGCTGCGCCAAGCCCTGGAGAGGTCGTCGAAGGTGGCCGTCGCGAAGTTCGCGATGCGCGACCGCGAGCGACTCGGCCTCCTCCGGGTCAAGGACGACGTGATCATGTTGCACTCGCTCCGCTGGCCCGAGGAGATCCGCTCCGCCTCCCAGGTGGACGTCCCCGACGTGGCCGTCACCGACGACGAGGTCGACGCGGCCGTCCGGCTCGCCGAGACCCTATCCGGCGGCAACATCGGGGAGCTGCGCGACGAGTACCGGGACGCGCTGGAGGAAGTCATCGCCGCGAAGGCCTCCGGGACCCGGCTGGCGCCCGCCGAGGAGAAGGCGCCCGCCTCGGCGGAGGTCGTCGACCTCATGGCCATGCTGGAGGGGGGGGAGGAGTCAGGCGTCGGGACGCGAAAGCCCCACCCCCACACCACACGCAAAGAAAGAGAAAGAAAAAAG
>NZ_CP108518.1:4007500-4012500 GCF_035989885.1 Streptomyces sp. NBC_01232 | reverse complement strand
CTAAGGGTTCCTGGGTCAAGCTGATCTGCCCAGGGTAAGTCGGGACCTAAGGCGAGGCCGACAGGCGTAGTCGATGGACAACCGGTTGATATTCCGGTACCCGCTTTGAAACGCCCAATATCGAATCCTCTAATGCTAAAGCCGTGAAGCCGTTCCGGACCCTTCGGGGAAAGGAAAGTGGTGGAGCCGCTGACCCAAGGTGGTAGTAGGTAAGCGATGGGGTGACGCAGGAAGGTAGTCCAGCCCGGGCGGTGGTAGTCCCGGGGTAAGGGTGTAGGCCGAGGGGTAGGCAAATCCGTCCCTCATTAAGGCTGAGACCTGATGCCGAGCCGATTGTGGTGAAGTGGATGATCCTATGCTGTCGAGAAAAGCCTCTAGCGAGTTTCATGGCGGCCCGTACCCTAAACCGACTCAGGTGGTCAGGTAGAGAATACCGAGGCGTTCGGGTGAACTATGGTTAAGGAACTCGGCAAAATGCCCCCGTAACTTCGGGAGAAGGGGGGCCATCACTGGTGATCGGACTTGCTCCGTGAGCTGGGGGTGGCCGCAGAGACCAGCGAGAAGCGACTGTTTACTAAAAACACAGGTCCGTGCGAAGCCGTAAGGCGATGTATACGGACTGACGCCTGCCCGGTGCTGGAACGTTAAGGGGACCGGTTAGTGACCTTTCGGGGTTGCGAAGCTGAGAACTTAAGCGCCAGTAAACGGCGGTGGTAACTATAACCATCCTAAGGTAGCGAAATTCCTTGTCGGGTAAGTTCCGACCTGCACGAATGGCGTAACGACTTCTCGACTGTCTCAACCATAGGCCCGGTGAAATTGCACTACGAGTAAAGATGCTCGTTTCGCGCAGCAGGACGGAAAGACCCCGGGACCTTTACTACAGTTTGATATTGGTGTTCGGTTCGGCTTGTGTAGGATAGGTGGGAGACTTTGAAGCAGCCACGCCAGTGGTTGTGGAGTCGCCGTTGAAATACCACTCTGGTCGTGCTGGATGTCTAACCTCGGTCCGTGATCCGGATCAGGGACAGTGTCTGATGGGTAGTTTAACTGGGGCGGTTGCCTCCCAAAGGGTAACGGAGGCGCCCAAAGGTTCCCTCAGCCTGGTTGGCAATCAGGTGTTGAGTGTAAGTGCACAAGGGAGCTTGACTGTGAGACCGACGGGTCGAGCAGGGACGAAAGTCGGGACTAGTGATCCGGCGGTGGCTTGTGGAAGCGCCGTCGCTCAACGGATAAAAGGTACCCCGGGGATAACAGGCTGATCTTCCCCAAGAGTCCATATCGACGGGATGGTTTGGCACCTCGATGTCGGCTCGTCGCATCCTGGGGCTGGAGTCGGTCCCAAGGGTTGGGCTGTTCGCCCATTAAAGCGGTACGCGAGCTGGGTTTAGAACGTCGTGAGACAGTTCGGTCCCTATCCGCTGTGCGCGTAGGAATATTGAGAAGGGCTGTCCCTAGTACGAGAGGACCGGGACGGACGAACCTCTGGTGTGCCAGTTGTCCTGCCAAGGGCATGGCTGGTTGGCTACGTTCGGGAGGGATAACCGCTGAAAGCATCTAAGCGGGAAGCCTGCTTCAAGATGAGTATTCCCACCTCCTTGAGAGGGTAAGGCTCCCAGTAGACGACTGGGTTGATAGGCCAGATGTGGAAGCCCGGTAACGGGTGAAGCTGACTGGTACTAATAGGCCGAGGGCTTGTCCTCAGTTGCTCGCGTCCACTGTGTTAGTTCTGAAATAACGAACAGCTGTGAAAACACCAGCGTTCAAATTTCATAGTGTTTCGGTGGTCATAGCGTTAGGGAAACGCCCGGTTTACATTCCGAACCCGGAAGCTAAGCCTTTCAGCGCCGATGGTACTGCAGGGGGGACCCTGTGGGAGAGTAGGACGCCGCCGAACAATCATTGTGGGAAAGCCCCGCACCTTATGGTGCGGGGCTTTTCTGCGTTCAGGGGCAGTTTCTGCTGATGTGGGCGCGCAGCAGGTCCACCGCGAGGTGGTGACCGTAGACGGTCGCCTGCTCCATGGGCGTGCGACCGTTCGGAGCCTCGAGCCGAGGGTCGGCACCGAAAGCCAGCAGGACCGCGGTGGTGTGGACGGTCAGGGGTTCGCCGGTCTGCAGGGCGCCATCGCCTTCGGTGTCGATCGCGTGCGTCAGCAACGTCATGTTGCCGAAGACCTCATCGGGATCGGCACCTTCGGCCAGCAGCCGGGCCAAGGTCTCGGCGTCCTCGTGTTCCACAGCCTGATGAGCAGGCGACCAGTAGTCACTCATCACGCCATCCAACAGCCGAGCCGGTACCAGCTGACAGTGATTACCGGCGCAGGCCCGTGTCGAGGGCGTAGTAGAGGGTGTCCAGGCGGCTGCGGCCAGGACTTCGGGCCGGCATCCGGCGCAGCAGTTCACGAACGGCCGGCGGGGCGTGTTCGATCGCCCAGCGGATCTCCTCGTCCCCGACGTCGGTGTCACCGCCGGCGGCGAGTTCATGGGCGAGTGCTTCGTACACGGCGGGCCCCAGTACGTGCTTCGACTGGTGCGGGGTGGCCAGCGGGTGGATGTACGGGGTCGCTGCTGCATGGCACGCGGCGCGGGCAGCAGCCGTGGCCGCCTGGTCGTCGACGTCGCGTGCGGCTGCTTGGGCCGCCCAGGCGAGGGAACGCAATTTCGCCGTCCGCTTCCCCTCGTCCACGTACGCCCGGATGCCCTCGATCGCTTCACGGGGCCGGGTGTCGGAGGGAGCCTTCGCCTCGAAGAGAGGGAGGGCGCGCTGGACGCAATCGGCGGCCCAGAGCCCGAGCAGCCGACGGTCTTCCTCGGTGATCGTCACTTCATCCATGCGCCCATCATGCGCGGTTGCGATGCACGGGCGGCGTACGGAGCTTCGAGGAGCCATGGTCGACCCGTGCATCCGAACTCCCATTGTGCTGGGTTTCGTTGAGTGCCGCTGGGCCGGGTCGATGGTGCCGGGCCCGGAGGCGGAAGGCTGGTCGCGCCTGCACGGTTGCCGTCCGCGCCCGCCTGCGGCGCCGGCTGTGGGGGAGAAGCACGGGCGAACCGATGCATAGGCAAGGCGATGCAACGTACGAGGTGGCCAGCAGCACTCGGTTGTCCAGCGGCAGGCCTTTCGGGCCGGATTCGGCCCACGCCTTGCAGTCGTTCCTGTTGCCGGACACCGGTCGGCCGACGGCCACGACGAGGCGGGTGTCGGCGTCGATGACGAACTGGTGGTGGGTTGAGTACCGATGGTTCTTCGACTGCTCGGCCACCGAGTGATCGCGAGTGGGAGCGAGGGTTCCGCCCACGAGGCGAGGCCGGGGCTGCAGTGCCAGAAGTGGACCGAGGTGGTCGGTGATCCGACCGCCGGCCGGCTTGGAGATGTCGAAAAGCAGAGTACGTTGGCGCATCGTCATGTTCGTGCGCCAGTACGTCGTGACCTGCAGTGTCCTGTCTGCCAGCGGCAGGCTCCAGGGTCTGCCCCGGCGGGCGCTAGTCGCCGCAGATATTCGCGGCTGGGGCCGTAGCCGTAAGCCTTGTCTGCCGCCGGCTGTCGGGCTTCTTGCGGGGTCTTCCCGGCCCGATCCGGGGGATGCGGATCTTCTCCAACACCGGTGGGAGTTGTGCAGTCGTCTCGCTGGCCTGCGTGACGATCGGGTCTGGTGTTCTGCCTCTCAAGCCCCTTTCGAAGCGGACGTCGGTGCCGGGGCTGGTGGAGTCCACCGAGATGTCCCAGTCGGTCTCACCGGCCGCGTCGGCCGTGGCTTGCACCTGCTGGAGCGGCCGTTCCCCGGTGCCCTCGGCCGACCACAGGTGGTGGTGTTCGTCGACGGTCTTCCACGGTCCGAAACGTTTGGGCAGGTCGCGCCACTGAACCCCGGTTCGCACCGGGTGCAGAGCCCCCTCGATCACCTGGCGTGATCCCACCACCTGCCACAACGCCCGCTGCTGACCGGCAGGAACAGCCGGAGCCGTTTCCACTCGGCATCACCCGGTCGGCACGACACCTTCGGGCCGGCCACCCTCTGGCCTGGAGAGGAGAACCCGGCGAGTTGGCGGGTCGATCTCCGTGACGATGACGGCGATCTTCTCTCCGACCTCGAAGTCTTCCACCGGACTCACCGCAGGGCGGCCGTGGACTTCTCTGAAGGGGACCAGCCCGGCAATCCCGTCCCCGAGGTCGACGAAGGTGCCGAAGGGAAGCACCTTCACAACCGTGCCGCGGAGTTCCTGGCCCACCACTGTGCGGTCGGCGAAAGCCTGGAGTGGGTCGGGCTCCAGTGCCTTCAAGGACAGTCTGGCTTCCGCGTTGTAGGTGTCGAACTGGAGGAACTCGCACGACACACGCCGGCCCACCTGAACGACGTCGGTGGGAGCGTCGATGTGCCGCCAGGACAGTTCGGGGATGACAATGAACCCGACACCGGGGAACAGCGGATGGGCAGGCCCGTCGTCCAAGGCCACGAAGACCCCGAACCGCTCGATCGCCGCGACGGTCCCGGACAGGATGTCGCCGCGCTGCAGGGACTCCAGGAACGCCCAGAGTTCCGGGCTCTCGGACTGCCAATCCATACCGCCACCCTGGCACACGACATCGTGGGACGACTGTGCCCTCGACGAGCCGAAGCCCCCGCCATGTCTGAGCAGCCGGGACCATGATCAGCCGGACAAAGTTCTGGGGACCACGTGCGCGCATTCACGTCGCAGCACCGGTCATTCGACTGCGGGTCGGGGGATCAGCGGTCTTCCCATTGGGCGCGGGCCAGCTCCGAGTTCGTCCGGACCAGGGCCCAGTGATCCTCAATCATGAACAGGGAGTACCGGCCCGTTGCGTCCAGGGCGTCGAAGACCCGGTGGGCCCAGGCGTCCGAGTCCGGTTGATTGGCAGTGACCCGCGCCGGGTGGGAGCGGTCCGGTTCGTCCAGGTCCGGCGGCACCGCGACCCAGACGCTCAGCCAGCGCTGGTAGTCCCTCCAGGCGAAGGATGGGGACTGCCCACCGGCGTTG